>JBMSJG010000043.1:0-7622 GCA_049418645.1 Burkholderiaceae bacterium
GCCACCCACTCTGGGGCAGCCACCACCTGGGGCAGGACGAAGGCATTGGCCACTGTAAAAGGCAGCACCGCATCGGCATAGAGCACAAAGGGCTCGGCACCGGACTGGCCATGAATGCGCAGCCGAGGCGCATCGACCTCCCCCAACAAATCCACCCCTCGAGGCTTGGTGCAGGTCTCGGCCGACAGGAACTGGGCCCAAGAAATCGCAAAGCGTTGACCACCCCGCATGAAGGGCACCACGCGCAGGCGCGAGAGGCTCTTGGGCAGAATCATCCACAGGCCATTGTCGACGGGCTGCAGTCGGCCATTGACCACCTGCATGGCCTGGTTGATGCGCTCCAGCGCAGGCCCATTGGCCGGAATGTCGGCCAACTCAATGAACAAGGTCTGTGACTGAACCGAGCCAGTAATCTTGGAGGGCTGGGGCAGCTGTCCCAGCATGGCCACCAGATAATCCACCACATCGGCGTCAGCCCGCAGATCGCCCAGATCGAGCGTGCGCGACAGGCCGTAGAGTCGTTTGGCCAGCAACTCTTGGCCGATGCCCACCATCCAGTCGGCATGGTCTGCCAGCATCAGCTGACCGCGACGGGCGAGTTCATCGGAGCCCGAGTCACCCAGAAACTGGGCCATGGCCTGAAGCTTCTGCAAACCCCGGGTGCGGTCGTAGATGCTCAGGCCAGGCGAGGCAGCCTCGTTGGCGTCCGCAGCCGAGGCCTGCGAGTTGTCAGACTCGGCCAAGTCGTTGCTGTTGCCCTGGAAGTAGACCAACCCATGCATGTCAGACAAGTCAATGTCATCGCTGTCGGCCTGCGCCACCCTGGCGTCGGCCTGTTGGATCATTGGGTCCGGCAATTGGTCAGTGGCTCGGTAGGCCAATCCCGACAAGTCGATCGCAGCCTCACCCTGACCAGACAACTCTGCCGCCAGCCTGGCGAGCTGCTGGTGGTGGCCAGGTCCCAGGCTGACGCTGGCATCAAAATGGCCCGACTCTAGGGCGTGCAACAGCTCGGCCACCAAATCGGAGAACACCGCAAAGAGGTCTTGCAGATTAGGAAAGCCAGAGGTGGCCTGACGCGCCAGACGTTCAGCTAGCTCTCCATGACGGGTGAGTCGAAGACAGTACAGGGCATCGGCGATGTCGCGTACATACATCGACACCGCCATGGCATCGACCGACAGCCCACTGGCCTGGGCATGGGCCAGTCCGTCAGCGGCCCGACGCAGGTCCGCTACAAAGGGCTGCTGCAGATCACTCATGAAGAGCGGGTCTCGAGTGTGGCCGAGAGCTCGGCCAGGGCTTCGTTCAGACGGCCAATCTGACCAACCCACTGCCGTGTCACCATGACCATGGCCTCAGCATCGGTCTGCAGACGACTCCAGGCCGGGGGTTGATCGGACGGTTGGTCTTGCAGGAGCTGCTGCTGGTCGGCCAAGGATTTGTCTAGCTTGCGGGCCTGCAACTCAATGTAATCAACGTTCTCAGAGAAACGATCGCAGAGATCGGACATGCCACGCGGCGCGTCTGGATTCGAGGCCATGACCGACAGCTGCAGCCCTTGCTCCTTTAGGCTGACCAAGGACCCCAGGGCATCTTGCAGACGAAGACGGGCAGGCTCCAGGACCGAGGCCAGGTCCTTGGGGCGACTGTTGTCGGTGGCCTGTCGGACCTCGGCCAGGCCTTCAGAGAGCTTGCGAATGGCATCCGACAGCTGACGACCCAGGTCGCCAATCTGCTTGGCAGCCAAGAGGACATAGGTCACCTGCTCTCCTGCGAGTCGCAGGGTCTGACCGGCCTGGGCATCGCGATCAGCGGTGGCGGCGCTGGTGACGCTGACCTCGATAGACGAGACAACATCCGCCTTGGCCATGAGTGACGGCTCCATCACAGCGTCGCCCGATGGACCACTGGGCACCAGGCGTCCCTGTCCCTCCTCGATCAGAGCCCTCAGCTCACGGTCGGCGGCGAACAGCAAGACACTGGCAGCGACAAACGCAAGGGTGGCCACAAAGCCCGAGAGGAAGGTGAGCGTCCACAGGTCGAACTGATTGGTCTTGTCACTGGTGCGTTGATGGACCGCCTGCTGATTGGCCAGAGCTGACTCCAGGCCAACCAGTCTGGCCAGCACTTCCTCGCCGACTGCGTTGGCGGAGAAGACTGCGCTCTCCCACTCATTGGCGCGCTTGAGCACCAGGAGTTGATCAATCTGATCGCGAATGCCGATACGCCGAGGGTTCATGGCGGACTTGAATTGCTCCTGGTCGATGCGCTGACGACCGGCTGCAACGGCCTTGAGGGCAGCCCGAAAGGCGTCGGGCTTGTCCAGGGTCTTGTTGGTCTTCATGCCCAGCAAATGGGGGCGTACCTGCGACAAGGCCTTGCTCACCTCCAGAAAGGGCGAGTAAGACGGCACCCTAGCAGTCTCAAGCGGCCGGCCCGGTCCGATCAAGGCATCGATCTGGGTCAGACCATCAGCAGCGGCCTTCGACAGGTTTGCGAGCTTTGGTGCCAGGTCTTGCAGTCGCTTGAGTGGTTCGGCAACCAGCTTGGCCTCGGCCTGGGGCAATTCGGACAACCCCACGGCGATGCCGTTGATGCCCATTTGAAAGCCGGGATCAAACCAGTCACGTTTCTGCAGCCGGGCTCGCAGGTCTGCAATGAGCTTGTCTGCGGGGACTCTGGCGTCATTGGGCTTGGCAGCCGTGCTGACCTCGCGCTGCACGTTGGACGACTCAATCGACAGCAGCTGCAGCAAGGCCGGGTAGCGAATGCCCAGGGCAAAGGTAAAGACCGCACCCGCCACGCTGAGGGCAAACAGCAGCCAGGTCCAGAGCTTGGCGCGCGACACCCGCGTCAGTTCCTGATGGATGTCCGATTGGTCCGTCTTGCTGGTCACGCAGGCTTCTCCCCGTTGTTGCTGTGTTGGTTCTGGTTCTGGCGCATCACATCAGGCCACGCCAGGTTTGGCGCGCAGGACCTGCCACTGTCGGTCACTGTACTCGGCGATCACCCCATGCTCCCCGCGAACCAGGCTGGCTCTGAAGGGTCCGTGGGTCTCTTCGGCCCGAAAGGCCAGTCGCACCGGCGTGGTCTGCTCACTCAAGACCACCACCCACATCGCAGCATCCAAAGGCGGCTCCGTCTGGGCAGGCGCGACGGACGCGCCATCGAGGGTCTCGAGCAACTGGTCATGCGGCAGCACCATGGTGGGCGTGCCCTCTCGCATCAGCATGCCCAGGGCTGCAGATTTGGGGGGGCCGGCCAGCAGCTGACTGCTGCGAAAGGCGGCATGAACCGCTGCAAAGTCAATGGCCATGGCCTGGCCCTGCCAGACAAAGCCAAACAAACGCTGTGTGGCACTCATGCCCGCGACACCTCGGCCTCACGGGCCTGACGTCGAAAGTGAAACCACAGCGACAGAAAGAACAAGACCAGGGCGGCCACCAGACCCATGACCGCATCACCGAGCAGGCTTAAGACCTGGGCCTGTGAGACGGTGGCGGTCTGCAAGTCGGCCAGGTAGTCATCGATGGCCCGCTGGAATTGATCGTGGTGCCACATGAGGAAATTGGCCAGTGATACATAGCCCACATCGTCTGCACCCAGACTGCGTTGAGACAGGTTGTATCGGCTGAGTTGAGCGGCCAAGCGTCCCAGGCTCTCGATGTAGACGCCGCGCCAGCTAGAGGACACAGCCTGCACAAAGTCACGCTCAAAGCGCTCGGCCAGTCGAGCCGCCTCGAGCCGGGAGACCACATTGAGACCCTTGGGGGTTGCGAACATGAGCCCGTGGTTCTGCGCAGTGATGATCTGATCGGCCCCCACGGACATGGTGGCGTTGAACAGACGGCCCTGGCGACGCAGCACCAGGCCCACCGATTTGTCATTGACATCGCCAATGCGAATCATGAAGTCGTAGACCGTGTTGACATCGGTGGTGCCGATTGCAGCGATCTCATCGCCAATCCGAATCCCCGCGCGATAGGCTGGCGACTCGACTTCGACGCCAGAGACCATGGGGCGCAGCTGCTTGAGACGTCCTTCCGAGCGCGTGTTCTCAAAGGCGGCGAAGGTCGCGAAGATGGCCCCAAGGGCATCACTGGCGGAACTGCCCCGGATGGGCTCGGGCTCGGTGGTGCCGCGCTCTAGAGGCGTGGGCGTAAGGCCGGTGAGCTTGGCCACACGGGCATATTGCTCGAAGGCCGGTAACTTGGGTGTCACCTGGGACAGGGCGTTGCTCTTGCTGGCAATCTGGGACCCCACCGACCCCATCCAGATCAGGGACAACAACAGCAAGACACTGCTGGCCGCCAGAAACCAGAACGAGATCGGCCGTGGCGTAGGCATGTCCTGTTCCGGACCGTCGATCTGCGGCTCTGTGTTCAGGTCTGGATTCTGATTGGGTTCGGTCATGGGCTTGGCGGTGTCACTTGAATCTGGAAGTTTTCTTTGAGTCGCTCAACGTCGGCGTGGGCGGCCAAGAGATTGACCTCTTGGGCGCGGACATCCATCTTGGCACGACAGGAGAGCATGGCCTGAATCCATGGACCCGACCGAATGGTGATCACGGCATCGGCGAGCAGCGATCGGCCATCGGCATCCGGGCGGACTCGGACGGTCGCCAGCTTGGAGTTGTCCCGATCCACCAGGCTCAACTCAATAAAAGAGGTCCGGCTGTAGCGATGGTGACGGCCGACGAGCAGGTAGGACTCATCGTCCATGATGAAAAAGATCTCGTAGCCAGGCGGATCACCGATGGCATCGACCACGTCCACCTGGGTAATGCCAATCTTGCCGTGCCAGACCATGTCAGCCGCCTGGGCCTCTTCGTTCTTGCGATTAAAGTGACGAAGACCCTCGTAGATTTCATAGAGCGTGAGCGGCAGGCGATTGGTTCGGGCGAGCGACTTGAGGGTCTCGACCTTCATCTCGACTTCCTGGCGCTCGTCCTTGAGTTTGTTCTCCAGTGACCGCAGGTTTTCTTTGAGCTGGTCCTGCAGGGACTCCATGCTGCGCATGGCATCGCTCCAGATGAACTCCATGTCACTGGTTTTTTCCATGGGCAGACCCGCCTGGGCACGCTCACGCAGACGCTGGCGCTCGGCCGCCTTGCGCTGAGCACGTCGCTTGGCACGAGCATCGTCAAACCACAGGGCAATGCCCAGCAAGACGGCCAGGGCCAGAGCCAGCAGCGTCAGGGTGAGTCCAGGGCGCATGGAGACCACGAACTCAGCCACGGGCCAACTCCTGCTCGACACACCAGTGGGCTGACTGACCAACCAACCGTCCCAGGTTGTCAGGGGTCCACTGCTCAGATACAAAATGCAGCCGACCATTGAGGGCGCGCAAGAGCGTCTCGAGTGCATTCATCTGAGGACCGCTGCGTTCATCAAACAAGATGGTGGTCGGACGCTTGAGGCTGGGAATGATTTTGGAAAATGAGGCAAATGGCAGGCAACGCGCCAACTGCCACCAGGAGATCACGCGCGGGGCCCAACAGCCATGGTCATTGGCATAGGCCACAGAAACCCGCTTGAAAAACCCAGACAGCCAGGAGACCCGGGCCAGGCGTAGGAGTCGTTCACGCAAGGCGTCCCAGCCGCCCACCTGCAGGCTACTCACCGACAAATCAAATCCGAGGAAGGGCGAGACGGCCACCACACCCGCCAACACAGGGCCTTCGGTTCGCTCGACCTGTTCAAAAATCGTGCCGCGTTCGGTGTTGGTTCGCTTGGCAAATTGACGCTTGCCATCGAGCAGGTCGGCCCAGAGGGCCAGGCTGGCCGACAGGCCAACACCACACAAGACCACAGCCGATCCGGGTTGGGTCTTGGTCATGTTGCGGATGTCTTCGAGAATGCTTCGCACCGCCTGGTCACTGCCAAGCGTGCTGCCAACCTGTTGCATGACGTGTACGGGAAAACCCTGTTCTCGCAAGGATTGGGCCAGTCGATTGACCAGTGGTGCATCCTGCGCGTCGGCGTCAAGCAATAGGATAAATGGATGCACTTGCTCCATAGTGCCGAGTATATACTGGTGCCATGGAGATCCTGGTGCTTGCTGTTGCGATTGCGATGGCCATTTTGGCCCTGGTGCTCTATTTGGAACTCAAGCGCACGCAAGACCGGATGGACACGGTGAGATCGGAATTGGAGCTGCGCGTTCGGTCCACCATCAACCAGGCCATTCACGACACCGCCGAAAAAATCCCGGCCATTGAACATCGGGTAGATGAGATGGCCGAGAAAATTGCCCATGCCGAGGCAGAGCTCTCTGAAATTCGCAGTGGCAAAGCCAAAGAAGCCAGCGCACAGGGACAACAAGGCGGCCCCGTTTTATAAAGTTAGAGTGGGCGTGGCGGGTTCACCGGCCCGATGTTGCTAACGCCCTGACAGACGTAGCTCCAGATCGCACTCTCATAGCCAAACGGACGCAACTCGCGCCAGGTGGGGGATCGCAGTCCAACGGCCTCATAGACCGGCTGGCCACCCGCCTTGGGCTGGCCAAAGACCGTCACCGCCGTGCGGGCGTAATGGCCATAGCGGCAGTTCACCTCGACACGGTCCAGCCGTGAGCGGTATTGGCCAAAGCTGGGACGATCCAGCCCCAGGGTGTTGGCCGGCTGGTCTTGCTTGAAGTCCAGTAAAACCCAAGCCTGCACGATGAACGGATGGGCTCGTTGAACCAGGCTGGGGTCCACCGCCACCACCACCGTGGGCAGGTCGGCCACCTGCAGGAACTCGGCCTGGGCGGGCCGGGTAGGCAGCAGCATGCCGTTGGTCGCAACCAGGACCAAGGCAATCGAGGACAGCAGGGCAGATAGGGCAACCTTCTTCATACAGAAGAAGTAACGGCATGGCGCAGGCTGGTGTTAAGCCGAGGTGGCAGGAAAAGTAGGCCGTGTAGGACTTGAACCTACGACCAAAGGATTATGAGTCCTCTGCTCTAACCAACTGAGCTAACGGCCCAAACCGGTGAAGACCTGGGCTGCTTGAACAGCCCAGGCTTAAAACTTATGACCCCAGTGTGTCGAGGAAGCTCTTGAGCTTGTCACTACGGCTGGGGTGACGCAGCTTGCGAAGGGCCTTGGCCTCGATCTGACGGATCCGCTCACGGGTGACGTCGAACTGTTTGCCGACTTCTTCCAGGGTGTGGTCGGTGGCCATCTCAACACCAAAGCGCATGCGCAAGACCTTGGCCTCGCGCGGTGTGAGCGAATCCAAGACCTCTTTGACCACGTCGCGCATGGAGTCCTGGAGCGCGGCCTCGTGAGGCTGCAGGGTGTTGGTGTCCTCGATGAAGTCGCCCAGATGGGAATCGTCGTCGTCACCGATGGGCGTCTCCATGGAGATGGGCTCCTTGGCGATCTTGAGGATCTTGCGGATCTTGTCCTCGGGCATTTCCATCTTGATGGCCAGCTCGGCAGGATCGGGTTCTTTGCCAGTCTCTTGCAGCAGCTGACGCGAGATGCGGTTCATCTTGTTGATGGTCTCGATCATGTGGACCGGGATCCGGATGGTGCGGGCCTGGTCCGCGATGGAGCGCGTGATGGCCTGACGAATCCACCAGGTGGCGTAGGTGGAGAACTTGTAGCCGCGACGGTATTCGAACTTGTCCAC
>JBMSJG010000044.1:0-7550 GCA_049418645.1 Burkholderiaceae bacterium
GCCCGAATGTTATCGGCCACCGACAACCGACGAAAGACCGAGGCCTCCTGCGGCAGGTAGGACAGGCCCTGTCGGGCCCGGACATGGATGGGCTCTTGGGTCAGGTCTTGGCCATTGAGACTGATCTGCCCACCGTCGGCTGGCACCAACCCCACAATCATGTAAAAACAAGTGGTTTTGCCCGCGCCGTTTGGACCCAGCAGGCCAGCAACCTCTCCTCGGCGGACCGTGAGCGACACATCTTTGACGACGATGCGACCCTGATAGCCCTTGCGAAGGTTCTGAACAACCAACTGGCTCATGGCTGGGGTTCGCGCGGCATGAGGGTCATGCGGGCCCGTGGCTGACCGGGTTTGATCTCAACTTCGTAGAACTCGGTGATGTTGTTGTAGCGCAGTCGATCGCCCGCCACTCGGTCGAGTTCCTTGTCGGGCCCGACACGACGCATGACCGCATTGCCGGTCAGGATCGCAATCTCGGTCTGGTCGCTGTAATCGATCTGTGCACCTTCACCCTCCATCCACTCTGAGACCGCCTCTCGCTTCTGTCGAAACCGGGCCGGTTTGCCAGTGATCACGGCCTGGGCCTTGCCATCTGGCAGCTGTTGCAACTCCAGGCGATCACCTCGGAGGATCAGGCTGCCCTTGGTCAGCACCACGTTGCCAGTGAAGATGGTCCGCTTGGTCTTGTCGTCATGGTCCAGCTTGTCGGAGTCGATGTGAGTGGGAGCCTGCCGGTCGGCCTTTTCGGCGTGCGCCATGGGTGACATCACCCAGAGCATTCCAAACAGGCCAGCGGTCAAGAATCGGCAAAGAACGCCGCGCGGCTGCTGACAGAGCGACCCGGTCACGGTTTTTTCTCCTCGGGTTTTGATTTGGGTAGCACCATGCGGGTGTCCGCCAGAATCTGCAGGCGATCGGTTTTTTCATCGAGACGCATGCCCACACCATACAACGTAGAGGCCCCCCGATAGACCATCACAGGGTCTTTGGTCTGCGCGACTTCTTCATTGGAGAGAAAGGTCAGGGTTTCGGTCTCGACTCGCAGGGCGGGGTCATCGCCAGAGGCCTCTCGCCGAATCACGACGGCGCCACTGAGCTGGACTTCGTTCTGATCTGCGCTGACCTGAGCCTGCCGGGCTTTTGCAAAGACCGGGGGCCCCTTGTCCCGGAAGGACGTCAGGTCGGGTGTGGTCAGCGTGGCCCGACCGTCTTCGAACTGTTCAATGCTGGGTGAGACGACCACCTGACGCGGCTGTCCATTCGTCCCAGTCTTGACAATGTGGGCCTTGGTGACCACGGCAGTTGGGCCGCTCTGTTGTCGACTGGCCTTGACCCAGTCTGGAACCTGAGTGACGGTGGAGAAGACCCACGAGCTCAGACCAAGCGCGGCCAGCAGGCCAAGTGATAGCAGCCCACCGATTCGGTCAGACCAGGCCGATCGCATCAATGAGTCTCGGTTGGTGCAAGTGACTTGCACCTCAGGATGAAGTCGCAGACCTCCCGTACAGCCCCCGCTCCGGCTGGCCACTGCGCTGCCCACATGGCCTGTTGGCGGACCTCTGGCACTGCGGTGGCGACCGTGGCCGAGAACCCAACGGCCTGCATCACAGGCAGGTCGGGCAGGTCATCGCCCATATGGCCACAGGCCTGCAGATCCAGGGAGCGCCGCGAGCAGATGTCCCGGAGTTGGCGTAGTTTGTCCTGCAGACCCAGGTGGACTTCGGTCAGCCCGAGTTCTTTGGCGCGAGCCAGAACCGCTGGGTGGTTTCGTCCGCTCAGGATGCCCACCAGCACCCCGGCCTCTGAGAGCATCTTGAGGCCATGACCATCGAGCACATGAAAGCGTTTGATGGCCTCGCCATGCTGGTCATAGAACAGGCCGCCATCGGTCATCACGCCATCCACATCAAAGAACATGGCCTTTAAGGCAGCCGCACGGCCGCGAGTAAGAGAGTCTTTCTGCAAGGCCGTCAGGTCTGACGAAGGGGTCTCTGCCTCGGGGGCCGGGTGAGTGGCAGGACGGACTGACATCAGAGAATCTTCGCCTCTAGTAGGTCATGAAGACCAATGGCACCGATCAACGCCTGCTGGTCGTCGACGATGAGCAGGTGGTTAATGCGCGTGGCATCCATCTGATGGGCCGCCTCGGTGGCCAGCGCCTCGGCAGAGATGGTCTGGGCGGATCGGGTCATCACCTGGTCAACGGTTAAGTCTGGCGTCAACCGATTCTGGCCCAGCAGTCGTCGCAGGTCGCCGTCTGTAAAGATGCCTTTGGCACGGCCTTGCTCATCCACCACACAGGTCATGCCCATTCGCTTGGCCCCCATCTCTGCCAGGGCGTCTGTGAGCAGCGTGCCGGCGGCAACGCGGGGCACCTGATCACCCGTTCGCATCACATCGGCCACCCGCACCAGCAGTCTGCGACCCAGGCTGCCGCCAGGATGTGACTTGGCAAAGTCCTCGGCCCTAAAGCCGCGCATCTCTAGTACGGCGACTGCCAGGGCATCGCCCAGGGCGAGCGCGGCCGTTGTGCTGGCAGTCGGCGCCAGGTTGAGCGGACAGGCCTCTTCCTTCACGGCAGCATTCAGGTGGATATCAGCCAGCCGAGCCAGCGTCGAGTTTGCATGGCCGGTGATGGCGATCAGCCTGGCACCCATGCGCTTGAGGTGAGGGGCGATGAGGCGCAGTTCGTCGGTCTCACCGGAATACGAGAAGGCCAGCACCAGGTCGTTGGCCTGAATCATCCCCAGGTCGCCGTGCTGGGCTTCCGCGGGGTGAACAAACAGCGCCGGCGTACCCGTTGAGGCAAAGGTGGCCGCCACTTTTCGAGCGACATGACCGCTCTTGCCCATGCCCGTGACCACCAGCCGCCCCGTCAAGGCGTAGATCGCACGAACCGCTTCAGCAGTTGCAGCGTCGAGCTGGTCGATCAGGCCCGTGATGGCCTGCGCCTCAATCTGGAGAACTCGGCGGCAACGATCCACCACTCGCTGGTCATCGCCGGGGGCTTGGCCAACCTTGGGGGTGGATGGATTGGGTGATGGTGTGGGGCTCATAAGGCGCAATATCGGTTGCTACACTGGCCATAGTAATGGAATCAATCCTGAGTCTCATCGTGGCCCTGTTGGCCGTTTCGGTTGGGGTGGTCATGGCAGCCCGAGCTGCCAAGCTGCCGCCCCTGATCGGCTATTTGGTGGTGGGCGTGGCCTTTGGCCCGCATGCCCTTGGGGTGGCACCGGACACCGATGTAACGCTCTGGCTGGCCGAGATCGGGGTGGTCTTTCTCATGTTCTCCATCGGCGTGGAATTCAGCCTGGCGAGGCTTCGGGCGATGAGGAAGCTGGTCTTGGGCCTTGGGTCAGCCCAGGTGGTTCTGACGATCGCAGCGGTCTCAGGCTTGTCGTTGGCTCTCACCCCTTTTCATGGCATGCCCTGGCAGGCCTCGGTCGTGCTGGGCTGTGCCCTGGCCATGTCATCGACCGCCATGGTCATGCGCATGGCCTCGGATCGCGGGGAGCTTGAGACGGCGCATGGTAGGCCGGTTGTCGGCGTGCTGCTGTTCCAAGACCTGGCGGTGGTGCCGCTCATGATCATTGTCCCGGCCCTGGCCGGGGTCGCGGCGGTCTCATCGAGCGGTTCTACAGACATGGCGATGGCCCAGACGCTGGCCCTCGCCTTGGCCAAGGCGGTCCTGGTCTTGGTGATCATGGTGGTGGTCGGCCAGCGCCTGGTGGGCCCCTGGCTGACTTTGGTGGCTCGTCGCAAATCTCAGGAACTCTTCTCTCTCAACCTGCTGCTCATGACCTTGGGCCTGGCCTGGGTGACCGAGCACCTGGGCCTGTCCTTGGCGCTTGGCGCCTTTATGGCCGGCATGCTCATTTCAGAGACCGAATTTCGCTATCAGGTGGAAGCCGACATTCGGCCCTATCGCGATGTCCTGATGGGGCTCTTTTTCGTCACCGTTGGCATGCGGCTTAATCTGTCGGTGGTCATGGAGCAGGGCTGGATCTTGCTGGCCCTGCTGGCGGCGTATGTGGGGATCAAGCTAGCGGTGATTGCCGGTCTGGCCCGTCTATTCAGCATCCCGCCGGGGCCCTCGCTCAAGGCCGGACTCTGGCTCTTTCAGGCCGGCGAGTTTGGGTTTGTCTTGCTAGACCCTTCCCTCATCGGCGGATTGCTGCCGGACCAGGTCTTGCAGCTGGTCTTGGCCGGCATGGTCATCTCTATGCTCATCACGCCCTTTGTGGTCGACCGAAGCGATGGATTGGTGATGCGCTTGGCCAGGTCTGAGTTTCTCCGCCGCAGCCTGGAGATTCACCGCATCGCCAGCCAGGCCGTCAGTGCGGACAAGCATCTGATCATCTGCGGCTATGGCCGGTGTGGCCAGAACCTGGCCCAGCTCCTGGATCAAGAGAACATCGACTATGTGGCGCTGGACCTCGACCCGCAGAGAACCCGGGAGGCAGCCGCGGCTGGCCACTCGGTGGTCTTTGGCGATGCCACCCGACGAGAGACCTTGATGGCCGCCGGCATTCACCGAGCCACTTCTCTGGTCATCACCTATGCCGATCGCGCCTCGGCCACTCGGGTCATTGTGGCGGTTCGGCAGTTGGCACCCCAACTCCCAATCA
Organism: Burkholderiaceae bacterium; assembly: GCA_049418645.1. GTDB lineage: Bacteria > Pseudomonadota > Gammaproteobacteria > Burkholderiales > Burkholderiaceae_A > Hahnella. Next base: position 4,634 of record JBMSJG010000044.1, read on the forward strand.
TCGTTCGAGCCCGAGATGACAGCGACCTCACACCACTGCGTGATGCTGGTGCCACGGAGGTTGTGCCAGAGGTCATGGAGGGCAGCCTGATGCTGGCCTCTCATGCACTGGCCCTGGCCGGGGTTCCCTTGCATCGAGTGGTCAGGCGAGTACGTGAGGTGCGCGACACACGCTATGGCCTGTTTCGTGGGGTCTTCCGTGGCAGTGATGACGATTACCTGGAGAGGGCCGAGGACGCCATCATGCTGAGAACCTTGGTGGTCCCCAAGGCATCGATCATGGCCGGCCGGCCAATCGCCGATTTGGGACTGGCCGGGTTAGGCGTAGACATCGCAACCCTCAAGCGCGCAGGCAGGCGACATCCCGTCGCCGAGGACACACGCCTGATGGTCGACGATGCCCTGGTTCTGCGTGGCACGGCGGAGGCCTTGGCTGAGGCCGAGAGCCTCATCAACGCTGGGTAGAATGACCGAATGAGTCCAACCAACGGCGACATGCCCTCAGACCAACCGACTTCTCAGCCAGAGCAGGCCTGTCTGGCCTTTGAGGGCGTTCGATTTGGCTATGGACCAAGGGCGATCATTGCCGACCTCAGCCTGTCGGTTCGCCCCAGGGAGGTCCTGGCCATCATGGGTGGCTCGGGCGTTGGCAAGACCACCTTGTTGCGCCTGATTGCAGGCCTGGTCAGGCCGCAGATCGGTCAAGTCACGGTGTTCGGTGAGTCTTTGGATGGCTATCGATCGGACCGTCTCTATGCCATGCGCCGCCGGATGGGTCTGCTCTTCCAGTTTGGAGCCCTGTTCACCGACCTGTCGTGCTTTGAGAACGTTGCTTTTCCCCTTCGTGAGCACGCCAAGCTGCCCGAGTCCGTGCTTCGGGATGTGGTGCTCCTTAAACTCGAGGCGGTCGGTCTGCGGGGTGCCGCTCAGCTCATGCCCAGTGAAATCTCGGGTGGCATGGCCCGCCGAGTCGCCCTGGCCCGCGCCATCGCCCTGGACCCTGAGCTGATTCTCTACGACGAGCCCTTTGCGGGGCTGGATCCGATTTCGCTCGGCGTGACCGCCCGTCTGATTCGGCGGCTAAACGATGCCTTGGGGGCCTCCTCGGTCATCGTGACCCACGACGTGGAGGAAACCTTTGAGATCGCTGACCGAATTGCGGTCTTGGCGCCTTCTGCCGACGGGGCCCGGCTGGTGGCGTTGGGATCCCCCCAGGATTTAAGGGCCTCAACGGATCCGTATGTCCAACAGTTCCTCGAGGGGCGTGAGGATGGTCCTGTTCAATTCCACTATCCGGCACCCAGCCTGAGTCAGACCTTCTTATGAGACCGCTAGACCAACTCTCCCGACTAGGGGGCGCCAGCCTGACTCTCCTAGAGGGCTTGGGCGGCTTTGCCAGGCTGACAGGCAGTCTGTTAAGCCGACTGATGGATGTTCTTAGGCGGCCGAATCTCATTGCCAGTCAGGTCCACTTTCTGGGCAACCATTCCCTGGCCATCATCCTGGTCTCGGGCCTGTTTGTTGGGCTGGTGCTGGGTCTGCAGGGTTATTACACCCTTCGTCGATATGGCTCCGAGGAGGCCCTCGGTCTGCTGGTCGCACTGTCACTGGTTCGCGAGCTGGGACCGGTGGTCACGGCACTGCTCTTCGCTGGACGAGCCGGCACGGCCCTGACAGCAGAGATTGGATTGATGAAGGCCGGCGAGCAATTGGCCGCGCTAGAGGCCATGGCAGTGGACCCGGTCACCCGGATTCTGGGCCCCCGTTTTATGGGCGGGCTCATCACCATGCCCCTGCTGGCGGCGCTCTTCTCGGCCGTTGGCGTATTGGGTGGCTGGCTGATTGGGGTCGGTCTGATTGGAGTGGATGCGGGGGCCTTCTGGTCGCAGATGACCGAAGGCGTGGACTTCTACGACGACATCGTCAACGGGGTCATCAAGAGTGTCGTTTTTGGCTTTGCGGTGACCATGGTGGCGCTTTACATGGGCTACCAGGCCAAGCCCACGCCCGAGGGCGTGGCCCGTGCCACGACCATGACGGTGGTAGCCGGTTCCTTGGCCGTGTTGGGACTGGACTTTATTCTCACGGCCTTCATGTTTGGCGCGCTCTAACCTGGCTCTGCTGGCTCTGATAGGCTATCGGCATGCAACGCACCATTAACCTATTGGTTGGATTATTTGTCCTGTTGGGGCTGGTCGCCTTGGTCTTTCTGTCGCTCAAGGTCAGCAACCTGATGACGATTGGCTCAGGCCCCAGCTACACCATCCTGGCCAATTTCGATGACATCGGGGGCCTCAAGCCTCGGGCGGCTGTTCGCAGTGCCGGTGTGGTGGTGGGCCGCGTGCGCGAAATCGGTTTTGACGACAAGCGCTACCAGGCGGTGGTGACCTTAGACATCCAAGAGGGCGTGGCCTTTCCCAAGGACAGCTCCGCCCAAATATTGACCGCAGGGCTGCTGGGCGAGAAGTACATCGGCATCCTGCCTGGGGCCGAGACGGAACCTCTCAAGAACAACGATCGGATCAAGCTCACCCAGTCCGCAGTGGTGCTCGAGAACATCATTTCCCAGTTTCTCTACAACCGGGACACCGGCGGCTCTAACCAGCCTGCTGACGGGGGTATTAAATAATGACCCGCGCACGGCACTGGTTTGCTTCGGCTCGCATGACCTGTGCATTGGTTTGCTTGGCTGTGCTGTCAGGCTGTGCCAGCCTGCCCGCGGGTCATCAGGCTGACGCGCGGGACCCTTGGGAGCGCTACAACCGGGCCATGTTCGACTTCAACACCCAGGTCGACGAGGCGGTCGTCAAGCCGGTGGCCGAGGGGTACAAGGCCTACGTGCCAGAGCCCATCCGCACCGCCTTTGGTAACTTTTTTAGCAACCTTGGCGACATCGTCAACACCCTGCACCATTTGTT
>JBMSJG010000045.1:0-7498 GCA_049418645.1 Burkholderiaceae bacterium
TGGTGGACAGCACAGGGTTCGAACCTGTGACCCCTGCCGTGTGAAGGCAGTGCTCTACCACTGAGCTAGCTGTCCAGCTTGCCGACTAGATCCCCATTATTTCACATTGGCCAAAGACCGAGCGCCAGCTTGCCCAACAACACCACGACCAGGGCCGACAGAAAGCCTTTGAGCCATCGCCGATAGGTCTCCACCGGGGTGCGCTCCCGCTTGCGGACGCCAAAGTTACACAGCCAAATGCAGACCGGCGCCATGATCAGGCCGGGAATCCATTCCGGCAGGGTTACAGCCGCATTGGCCGCGCCGCCAATCGACAGGGTGATGACATGAACCACCTTGCCGGAGAAAAAGCACAGGTTGATCACCTGGACGATCAGGTTGGGGGCGTAGCCTGCGATCAGGAAGAAGACCAGCAGAAAGGGCGCCCCCATGTTGATGGACGTCTCGGTATTGCCGGCCAGGAAAGCGAAAAAGGCCGCCGCCGGCATCACCCAGGGCTTGGGCAGATGAACGTGGCTCTTCTTCAGGGTGTCGATCGAGAGAAACAGGATCAGCACCAAGACGATGATCATCAGCAGGGCCTGCTGAGGGAGCGTTTGAAAGAGCCAGGCACCACTGACCCCGCCGATCATCATGAATACCGGCATAAACCAATGCCGCCCTAGGCTCTGCTTGAGCCCGCCGCCGAAAAAAGCCAGGCGGGCTGACAGGAAGAAGGCTGGGGGCACCGTGACCACCATGGCGGTTCGCAGGTCGATGAACAGGACCAGCAGTGGCATGGCCACAGAGACAAAGCCAAGGCCCAACAGGCCATGGAAATAGGCGGCCGCCAGGGTCACCCCAAAGGCCCAGGCCAGCTGGCCTGTATTGATCTGGGAAAGAAGAAGGTCCATGGTCTCGCTACACTTGTCAGATGAGCACTATAAATCGCCCGGTCCGGACCCGTTTTGCCCCCAGTCCCACCGGTTATCTGCACGTGGGTGGCGCCCGAACCGCACTCTACTGCTGGGCATTTGCCCGGCATCACAAAGGTCAGTTCATTCTGCGGGTCGAGGACACCGATCTAGAGCGCTCCACGCCCGAGGCGGTGAAGGCCATTCTGGATGGCATGGCCTGGCTGGGCTTGAACCCAGACGAGGGCCCGTTCTATCAGATGCAGCGCATGGACCGGTATCGCGCTGTCATCGATGACATGCTGGCCAAAGGTTTGGCCTACCGTTGCTATTGCAGCCCAGCCGAGCTCGATGCCATGCGCGAGCAGCAGCGGGCGGCTGGTCTCAAGCCCCGATATGACGGCCGTTGGCGGCCGGAGAACGTCGAGAAGAAGGGCCTCGTGCCCCCAGAAGGTGTCAAACCCGTGATTCGGTTTAAGAACCCAACCGATGGCGCTGTGAGCTGGGAGGATGGCGTCAAAGGCCGAATCACCATCTCCAATGAAGAGCTCGACGACTTGATCATCGCCCGTGGAGACGGCACCCCTACCTATAACTTCTGTGTGGTGGTCGACGACGTCGAGATGCAGATCAGCCATGTCATTCGCGGCGATGACCACATCAACAACACCCCTCGCCAGATCAACATCATTCGGGCCCTGGGGGCCCAGGTGCCCGAATACGCCCACCTGCCCATGATCCATGGTCCGGACGGCGAGAAGCTCTCCAAGCGTCACGGTGCAGTCTCGGTCATGCAATACGACGACCATGGTTACCTGCCGGAGGCCTTGCTGAACTACCTGGCTCGCCTTGGCTGGAGCCACGGCGATGACGAGATCTTTTCCATGGACCAGTTCATCGACTGGTTTGGCCTGGACCATTGCAGCAAGTCCGCGGCCCAGTTCGATTTTGAAAAACTCAAGTGGCTCAACAACCACTACCTGCGGCAGCTCTCCGGTGAGCAGCTTGCCAGGCGGGTGACGCTTCGCATGAAAGAAGAAGGGTTCGTCGAGGGCTGTGGCCCAGACTTGGCAGCAGTCTGTGAGTTACTCAAAGACCGGGCCAACACCCTGGAGGAGTTGGCCGAAGCGGCTTCGATGTTCTACGTCGAGGCGACCCCAGATCCTGCTGCCTTGGCCGAGAAGCTCCATGGCACCGTGCCCGATGCCTTAAGGGATCTGGCCTCCAGGCTGCCTGAGGTCTTCGATGCCAAGCAGGCCTCGGTGATCACCAAAGAGGTGTTGCTGGCGCATGGCCTAAAAATGCCCCAGCTCGCCATGGCCCTGCGGCTCATCTTGTTGGGTCGTACCGAGACGCCTTCGATCGACCAGGTGCTGGTCGTCTTGGGCAAGCGTCGTGTGGTCCAACAGATCGAGCGCATGCTCGTCTAGTGCACAAGGCGAGCCGGGTAGAATAGCCACCATGTCAGGAAACACCTTTGGCCATCTGTTTTGTGTGACCTCCTTTGGAGAGTCCCATGGCCCAGCCATTGGCTGCGTGGTCGATGGCTGCCCCCCGGGACTGGTCCTGAGTGAGGCGGATATTCAGCCCGAACTAGACCGCAGACGTCCCGGCACCTCGCGTCACGTCACCCAGCGTCAAGAACCCGATACCGTTGAGATTCTCTCTGGGGTGTTCGAGGGGAAGACCACGGGCGCACCGATTGCCCTGCTGATTCGCAACCAGGACCAGCGCTCCAAGGATTACGGCAACATCAAAGACACCTTTCGGCCGGGCCATGCGGATTACGCCTACCTGCACAAATATGGCATTCGGGACTATCGCGGTGGTGGGCGTTCGTCGGCTCGCGAGACCGCCGTGCGTGTGGCTGCAGCGGCCATCGCCAAGAAGTGGCTGGCCGAAAAGTTTCAGATCCAGATTCGCGGCCACATGACCCAGCTGGGGACCATTCCCATTGCCTTCGAGGGCTGGGAGCACGTGCCCAACAATCCATTTTTTGCAGCCAACGTCTCTCAAATTGAGGCCTTGGAGTCCTATATGGATGATCTGCGCAAGGCGGGCGACTCCTGCGGTGCGCGTATCGATGTCCAGGCCACTGGTGTGCCGGTGGGCTGGGGTGAGCCCGTCTTTGATCGACTCGATGCTGACATTGCCCACGCCATGATGGGCATCAACGCCGTCAAGGGTGTTGAGGTCGGCGCCGGCTTTGCCAGCGTCGCTCAGCGTGGCACCGAGCATGGCGACGAACTCACGCCTGCGGGTTTTCTCACCAACAACGCTGGTGGGGTTCTGGGTGGCATCTCAACGGGTCAGCCGGTTACGGTCTCCATTGCCATCAAGCCCACCTCCAGCATTCGCACGCCCCGGCAGTCGATCGATCTGCGGGGCAATCCGGTGACTGTTGAGACCCACGGTCGGCACGACCCCTGTGTCGGCATTCGGGCCACGCCCATTGCCGAGGCCATGCTGGCCTTGGTGCTCATGGACCACGCCCTTCGCCATCGGGCCCAGAACGCTGACGTGGTCGTCAGCACCCCGCGCATCCCCGGACAGGCATGAACCACGCCGCCAGGCGGGTTGCTGCGTTCTTTGGCAGCTACTTCGCCTATGTGGGGCTCTTTTCTCCTTTTCTATCACTCTGGCTCAACGGCCGGGGCTTTTCGCCGGCTGAGATTGGTGTGCTGGTCTCGCCCATGCAGTGGGCGAGGGTGGTGGGACCACCCGCCTGGGGTTACCTAGCTGATCACTCACCGGCCAGCCGCGTCCCCCGAATCATCCAGTGGGCTGCCTTGGCGGCCTTACTGTCAGCCAGTCTTTTGCTGCTGGACTGGTCGTTCTGGGGTTTGTTTGCCGTCCTGTGTCTGATGAGTTTTTTCTTAAGCGGTCAAGTGCCCATTGCCGAGTCGCTGGCCATGCAGACCAGCCGAGGAGACATGGGGGTCTATGGCCGCATGCGGGTCTGGGGTTCCGTTGGTTTCATCGTCGCGGTGATGGCCGGCGGCCTGTGGTTTGACTGGGTGGGGGTAGAAGCGTTGCCTGCCACTATGATGCTGGTGCTGGGGCTGGTGGCCTTGACGGCCTTGGGCCTGCCGGCTCGCGAGGTGCATGCGCCAGATCTCTCAGGCTCTGGTGTCCGAGACATGCTGCGACAGCGCAAAGTCCGCGGTTTTCTATGGGCGTCTTTTCTGATGCTGCTGGCCCATGCCCCGCTCTACACCTTGTTTTCGCTGTGGCTGGAGCAAAACGGCTACAGCCGCACACAGATCGCGCTCTTTTGGACCCTGGGGGTTTTGGCTGAGATCCTGATGTTTCGCATTCAGAGGCCGCTTTTTGAGCGTTTTGGCCTGGCGCGGGCCTGGTCGAGCAGCTACGCCATAGCAGCCATCCGGTTCGGACTGATCGCGATATCGGCCGGCAACATCTGGGTCTTGTTGGTGGCCCAGCTGCTGCATGCGGTCACGTTTGGGGTTCATCACAGTGCCTCGATGGCCTTGGTGCGTGAGTGGTTTCCCCAGGCTGCCCAGGCCAGAGGGCAGGCCCTCTACACCATGGCCTCCTATGGTCTGGGCGGCTCGCTGGGCGGCATTCTGGCTGGGTGGGTCTGGGAATCGGTCTCGCCGCAGGCCAGTTTTGGGCTGGCGGCGGCCTTTGCAGGCCTGGGTTGGCTAGTCGCCAGGCGGGCAGCGCGGGCATAATGGAGGGCTGTATTTGAACTGTCTTTATTCAGAGATCAAACATGCCCACCTTATACGACAAACTCTTTGATGAGCACGTGGTCGACCGTCAAGAAGACGGGACCTGCCTGCTCTATATCGATCGGCACCTGGTTCACGAAGTGACCAGCCCCCAGGCCTTCGAGGGTCTGGAAATGGCTGGCCGTCCGCTCTGGCGCAACTCCGCCAACCTGGCGGTGGTGGATCACAACGTGCCGACCACGGACCGTACCAAGGGCATCGCAGATCCGGTCTCGCGTCTGCAGGTAGAGACCCTGGATGCCAACGCCGAAAAATTCAAGATCAAATACTTCGACATCCGAGACCATCGCCAAGGCATCGTTCACGTGATCGGGCCTGAGCAGGGCGCGACCCTGCCTGGCATGACGGTGGTCTGTGGCGACTCGCACACCAGCACCCACGGCGCCTTGGGCTGCCTGGCGTTTGGTATTGGCACCTCTGAGGTCGAGCACGTCTTGGCCACCCAGTGCCTGCTTATGAAAAAAGCCAAGAACATGCTGGTGCGTGTCGATGGCCAACTCCCGGTTGGCGTGACGGCCAAGGACATCGTGTTGGCCGTGATCGGCAAGATCGGGACCGCCGGTGGCACGGGCTATGCCATTGAGTTTGGCGGCAGCGCCATTCGTGGCCTGTCCATCGAAGGCCGCATGACCATTTGTAACATGGCCATCGAGGCCGGTGCGCGCGCAGGCATGGTGGCCGTCGATGACACCACCATCCAATACGTCAAGGGTCGCCCCCTGTCGCCCACGGGTGCAGCCTGGGATCAGGCCGTGGCCTACTGGAAGACGCTGCACTCCGATGCGGATGCAAAGTTTGACCGCGTGGTGGAGCTCAAGGCCGAGGACATCGCGCCTCAGGTCACCTGGGGTACCTCACCCGAGATGGTGCTGCCAGTGATGGCCAAGGTGCCCAACCCCGAGGAGCAGGCTGATCCTGCCGTGCGCGAAGGCATGAGCCGCGCGCTCGCTTACATGGATCTCAAGCCCAATACGCCGCTGACCGAGATCAAGGTCGACAAGGTCTTCATTGGCTCTTGCACCAACTCGCGCATTGAAGACATGCGCGCTGCAGCTGCAGTGATCAAGGGCCGTAAGGTGGCTTCCAATATCAAGCTCGCCCTAGTCGTGCCTGGCTCCGGCCTGGTCAAAGCCCAGGCAGAGGCCGAGGGACTGGACAAGGTCTTCACCGCAGCTGGCTTCGAGTGGCGTGAGCCTGGCTGCTCCATGTGCCTGGCTATGAATGCAGACCGACTGGAGCCTGGTGAGCGCTGTGCCTCGACCAGCAACCGCAACTTTGAGGGCCGTCAGGGTGCTGGTGGTCGAACCCACCTGGTCTCGCCCGCCATGGCCGCAGCCGCCGCTCTGGCTGGTCACTTTGTTGACGTGAGGAGTTTCTAAATGAAGCCGTTAACCGTTCACACCGGTGTGGTCATGCCCATGGACCGGGCCAACGTCGACACCGATGCCATCATTCCCAAGCAGTTCTTAAAGTCGATCAAGCGCTCGGGCTTTGGCCCCAACCTGTTCGATGCTTGGCGCTACTTGGATGAAGGTCAGCCTGGCATGGACAGTGCCAAGCGCCCGCTCAATCCTGACTTCGTCATGAACCAGCCTCGCTACAAGGGCGCCAGCATTCTGGTAGCCCGCCGTAATTTTGGTTGCGGCTCCTCGCGTGAGCATGCCCCCTGGGCACTCGAGGACCAGGGCTTTCGGGTGCTGATCGCGCCGTCCTATGCCGACATCTTCTTTAACAACTGTTTTAAGAATGGCGTGCTGCCTATTGTGTTGTCCGAGGACGACGTTGACGCTCTGTTCAAACTCACCGAGGCTACGCCTGGTTTTGAGCTGGTGGTCGACCTGGATCAGCAGACGGTTCGTTCGGCCGATGGGCGCTTTGAGCGTCGCTTTGAAGTGGAGCCCTTCCGCAAGCACTGCCTGCTCAATGGTCTGGACGACATTGGCCTGACCCTGCAAAAGGCCGACAAGATCAAGGCCTACGAGGCCAAGCGCCTGCAAGACCGTCCCTGGGTGGCGACCGATCCCCATCAACGATTGGCCAACGCATGAAGAATCTGAACATTGCGGTTCTGCCCGGTGATGGCATCGGCCCAGAGATCACCGAGCAGGCGGTAAGGGTTCTTCAACGCCTGTCGGAGAAGGGCCACTTCAGCCTGACGCTGCAAGAGGCACCCGTCGGTGGGGCTGGCTATCGTGACAGCGGCCACCCGCTGCCCAAGCCCACTCTGGATTTGGCGAAGTCAGCGGATGCCATTTTGTTTGGCTCGGTGGGCGACTTCTCGTTGGATACGCTGCCACGTGAACTGCGTCCGGAGCAGGCCATTCTTGGCCTGCGCAAAGAGTTGGGCCTGTTTGCCAACCTGCGTCCCGCCACCATCTACCCCGAGCTCGCTGGCGCCTCGACACTCAAGCCTGAGGTGGTCTCAGGCATGGATCTGATGATCATCCGTGAGCTGACCGGTGACATTTACTTTGGCAAGCCACGCGGCATTCGCACCCTGGACAACGGTGAGCGCGAGGGCTTTGACACCATGATCTATCGCGAGAGCGAGATCGTGCGCATCGGCCATGTAGCCTTTCAGGCTGCCCAAAAGCGTGGCAAGCGTCTGTGCTCGGTCGACAAGGCCAATGTGCTGGAGACCACCCAGCTCTGGCGTGAGGTGATGACGGCCCTGGGCAAGGACTATCCAGACGTTGATCTCTCGCACATGTACGTGGATAACGCGGCCATGCAGCTGCTCAAGAACCCCAAGCAATTCGATGTCATGGTCACCGGTAACATGTTTGGCGACATCTTGTCGGACGAGGCCTCCATGCTCACGGGTTCGATTGGCATGCTGCCCTCGGCCTC
>JBMSJG010000046.1:0-7455 GCA_049418645.1 Burkholderiaceae bacterium
TGACCCAGATCGAGCTCTATCTCATGCACAGGGCTGACGGCATGACCATCGAGAGTCCGGGCGTCAGGCCTTGATGAAGACCGTCACCAGCTCGCAGTTGAACACGCTCTGCTGAGGTGGTGCCGGTGAAAGGAATCGAACCCTCGACCTTCGCATTACGAATGCGCTGCTCTACCGACTGAGCTACACCGGCACGGTGTAAAGCACGCTAGTTTAATTCAAGCCCTTGGGCAATGGAAACCGGATGTGCTCCTCGGCCCCCGGCAGGCGTCGCACAGCACCTGCGCCAGCAGCCTTCACGGCCGAGACCAGACCCTGCACCAATTCCTCCGGGGCTGAGGCACCCGCGGTAATCCCAACCCGCAGCTTGCCGGCGAGCCACTCGAGCTTGAGCTCACTGGCATCGTTGACCAGATAAGCGGGTACACCATGACGCTCAGCCACCTCTCGCAGACGGTTGCTGTTGGAACTGGTGGGGCTGCCCACCACCAAGACCAGATCAACAGACTGACTCATCAGCTTGACGGCATCTTGTCGGTTCTGGGTGGCGTAACAGATGTCACTGAACTTGGGGCCACGGATCTGAGGAAACTTGGCGCGCAGCGCGTTCACCACCGAGGCCGTATCGTCAACCGACAGGGTGGTCTGCGAGACATAGGCCAGGCGGGATGGGTCCTTAACGGTCAGGCTTGCGGCCTGGGCCTCATCCTCCACCAGATAAATACCCTTCTCCAACTGGCCCATGGTGCCCTCGACTTCGGGGTGACCGCGATGACCAATCATGACTATCTCGTAGCCCTCGGCCGCCAGCTTGCGGACCTCGACGTGGACCTTGGTCACCAACGGGCAGGTGGCGTCAAAGACTTCCAGTTCACGCTCAGTGGCATGGTCACGCACCTTACGAGACACTCCGTGGGCGCTCATGATCACGCGGGCCCCCAGCGGGACCTCGTTGAGGTCTTCTACGAAAACCGCACCCTTGTCGCGCAAGTCACGCACCACATGGTCGTTGTGGACGATCTCGTGGCGCACATAAATGGGGGCACCAAACTTGGCCAAGGCCTTCTCGACAATCTCAATGGCCCGATCAACCCCCGCGCAAAATCCGCGTGGCTCGGCCAGCACAATCTCTTGGGGTCCCTGACTCATGCGTTGATCACTCCCACAATGCGCACCACAAATTCCACTGGCTGACCTGCCAAGGGATGGTTGAAATCGAAGACGGCAGCCTGGTCCTCCCAACCCTTGAAGACGCCTGCAAAACGGCCGCCATCGGGCGTTGGGAATTCCAGCAGGTCGCCAGGCTCGATCGGATCATTGGGATCCGCATGTTTGGCCAGCAGCGATTTGGACACCTTCTGGATCATCTCGGGATTTCGGGGGCCAAAGGCATCGTCCGGACCCAGGGCATAACTGCGCTCATCGCCCTCTTGCAGCGCCATCATGCAACGCTCGAGTCCCGGTGCAAACTGGCCCATACCCATCTGAATGGTGGCTGGCCTCTCGACAAAGGTGTCGAACACCACCTGGCCATCCGGCAAGGACAGTCGATAGTGAAAGGTGACGTGTGACGCGGGGCCGACTGTGCCGACTGGGTCGATGGTGGCCTTGTCCATTTGGGCGCTAGTGCCTTTGGTTGTGATTGCCGATGCTTGCCATTTTAAGTCCAAGCCACCCACTCACCATGCAATCACCTGATCCGCACCCTCATTTACAGGAGGGGCAGTCCATCTCTGACCCCCATGCCTTAGACCCCTGGCTGCTGGCCCACCTGGCGGACCTGCCCTTTGAGGTCTTTGGAGCAGCCTTTCTGAACAGCCACCGTCAACTCATTCGGATTGAGACCCTCTTTTGGGGTGGCAAGTCCCAGACCAGCGTCTACCCCCGGCACCTGGTGGCCCGGGCCCTCAGCCTGAACACCGCCAGCCTGGTCATTTTCCACAACCACCCCTCAGGCCTGGCCAGCCCCAGCCTGGCCGATCAGCGCCTAACCCATTGTTTGGCAAACCTTTTTTCACAGATCGACATTCAACTCTGGGAGCATCTGGTGGTGGCTGGCCAACAGGTCATTGGCCTGATCAGGGGCCAACATTGACCTTGGAGCCCCTTTTTTTCTATAATCTTCGTTTTTCCGCCGCCCCAAAAAGTCATGCGGTTTACGACTTTCGGCCAATGACTGTGGCCAAACCCAAGCAACACCGGGGCGGATACTTGCGGTAGTCGCGCGGTAACTCAAAAGGGATCTTCTTATGGCACGTGTATGCCAAGTAACGGGCAAAAAGCCCATGGTGGGAAACAACGTTTCTCACGCCAACAACAAAACAAAGCGTCGTTTCCTGCCCAACCTGCAATACCGCCGGTTCTGGGTCGAGAGCGAAAATCGCTGGGTGCGTCTGCGCGTCTCTGCTGCAGCAGTTCGTACCATCACCAAAAACGGCATTGAATCCGTGCTCGCCGACATGCGCGCACGCGGTGACATCTAAGGAGTCCGATCATGGCAAAGTCAGGTCGCGAAAAAATCAAGCTGGAATCGACTGCCGGTACGGGTCACTTCTACACCACCACCAAAAACAAAAAGACCATGCCCGAGAAAATGGAGATCAAGAAGTTCGATCCCAAGGCTCGCAAGCATGTCATGTACAAAGAAACCAAGATTAAGTAAGACTCGAGAACACCTCCTCAGTCGAACCTTAATAAAAAGCCCGTCCAGTCAAAAACTGGTCGGGCTTTTTTCTTGCTGGCTGCCGGTGGGTCGAGGCTAGTTAAAGAACTCCTTGACCTTGTCCATCCAGCTCTTGCTCGCTGGGCTGTGGCGGTCACCGCCCTCCTCCAGCGTCGCTTCGAAGTCCTCGAGGATTTTCTTCTGCTTGTCGGACAGCTTGACCGGGGTTTCCACCACGACGTGGCAATACAGGTCGCCAGCCAGCGAGGTGCGCACGTTCTTGATGCCCTTGCTTCGAAGCCTAAAGGTCTTGCCAGTCTGGGTGCCCTCGGGCAGTTCAAAACTAGCCTTGCCGCTCAGGGTGGGCACATCAACCGATCCACCGAGTGCTGCCCGCGCAAAACTGATGGGCACCTCGCAATGCAGGTCATCGCCATCGCGCTGGAAGATCCGATGGGGCTTGATCGACACCTCGACGTACAGGTCACCAGCGGGCCCACCGTTGACGCCAGGCTCACCATTGCCCGCCGACCGAATGCGCATACCGTCATCGATACCAGCCGGAATCTTGACCTCTAGGGTCTTTTGTTTCTTGACACGGCCCACCCCATCACAGCTGGTGCAGGGGTTGGGAATGGTCTTGCCCGAGCCATGACAGCTGGGACAGGTCTGCTGAATCGAAAAGAAACCTTGCTGCATGCGGACCTGACCCTGACCGCCGCAGGTCTTGCAGGTCTCAGCCTTGGTCCCTGGCTTGGCGCCAGAGCCATCACAGGTGGTGCAAGTCTCCCAGCTGGGCACCTTGATCTCGGTCGTAAAGCCATTGGCCGCCTGCTCCAGGGTGATCTCCATGGCGTAGCGCAGGTCGCTGCCGCGATAGACGTTGCTGCGGCCACCACGACCACCGCCACCGCCACGGGCCCCGCCAAAAATATCGCCAAAGATGTCCCCAAAGGCGTCAGCAAAGCCGCCAAAGTCCTGACCGCCAGAACCGCCGAAACCACCGGCATTGGGATCGACACCCGCATGACCAAAGCGATCGTATGCGGCCCGCTTCTCGGGGTCTGAGAGCATCTCGTAGGCCTCCTTGGCCTCCTTGAATTTCTCCTCGGCCACCGCGTCCCCAGGATTGCGGTCAGGGTGATGCTTCATGGCCAGCTTGCGGTAAGCCTTTTTCAGCTCATCGTCACCGGCGTTCTTCGCAACACCCAGAATCTCGTAATAGTCTCGTTTTGCCATTGGTTTTCTTAAACGAAAAAGCCCCGACCGACTCGGCCAGGGCTGGTCTGCCAGCTAGGCAGGATTAGTCACGCTTAACCTCTTTGAAATCAGCATCCACCACGTCCTCGGCCTTGGCCTTGTCGTCACCACCGGCGGCTGCGCCACCGGCCTGACCAGCAGCAGCCGCATCGGCATAGACCTTCTCGCCCAGCTTCTGCGACGCCTTCATGAGGTTGTCGGTCTTGGCCTCGATCTCGGCCTTGTCCTCAGAACCCAGAACAGCCTCGAGCTCTTTGATGGCCTCTTCGATCTTGGCCTTCTCATCGGCCTCGACTTTGTCACCGTGTTCCTCGATGGACTTCTTCACCGAGTGGACCATGGCCTCAGCCGTGTTGCGGGCCTGCACCAGCTCAATGCGCTTTTTATCCTCTTCGGCGTTGGCCTCGGCATCGGCCACCATCTTGGCGATTTCCTCTTCGGACAGACCGGAGTTGGCCTTGATGGTGATCTTGTTCTCTTTGCCCGTGGCCTTGTCTTTGGCCGAGACGTGCAGGATGCCGTTGGCGTCGATGTCAAAGGTCACCTCAATCTGAGGCGTGCCGCGTGGTGCGGGTGCAATGCCTTCCAGATTGAACTCACCGAGCATCTTGTTGGCATTGGCCACCTCACGCTCACCCTGAAAGACCTTGATGGTCACCGCAGGCTGGTTGTCATCAGCCGTCGAGAAGACCTGTGAGAACTTGGTCGGGATGGTGGTGTTCTTCTGAATCATCTTGGTCATGACACCACCCAGGGTCTCAATACCCAGCGACAGGGGAGTAACGTCCAGCAGCAAAACGTCTTTGCGGTCACCCGCCAGCACAGCACCCTGAACCGCAGCGCCCACGGCCACCGCCTCATCAGGGTTCACGTCCTTGCGGGGCTCTTTGCCAAAGAAGCTCTTCACCGCATCCTGAACCTTGGGCATACGGGTCATGCCGCCCACCAGGATCACGTCATCAATCTGGGAGGCCGACAGGCCAGCATCCTTCAGGGCCACCTTGCAGGGCTCGATGGTGCGGCTGATCAGGTCGTCGACCAGGGACTCGAGCTTGGCACGGGTTAGCTTGAAGGTCAGGTGAACGGGGGCGCCGTTGGCCATTGCAATGTAAGGCTCGTTGAGTTCGGTCTGAGCGCTGCTCGAGAGCTCAATCTTGGCGCGCTCGGCCGCAGCCTTGATCCGCTGCAGGGCGATCGGGTCCTTCGACAGGTCCACGCCGTTGGTCTTTTTGAACTCGTCGATGATGTGGTCGATGATGCGCTGGTCGAAGTCCTCACCGCCCAGGAAGGTGTCGCCGTTGGTGGAGAGCACCTCGAACTGCTTCTCACCATCGACATCGGCAATCTCAATAATCGACACGTCGAACGTACCACCACCGAGGTCATAGACCGCCACCTTGCGATCGCGGCCAGCAGCCTTGTCCAGGCCAAAGGCCAGCGCAGCCGCCGTGGGCTCGTTGATGATCCGCTTGACTTCCAGCCCAGCAATACGGCCGGCATCTTTGGTGGCCTGACGCTGGGCATCGTTGAAGTAGGCCGGAACCGTGATCACGGCCTCGGTGACTTCATGGCCCAGGTAGTCCTCGGCCGTCTTCTTCATTTTGCGCAAGACTTCGGCAGACACCTGAGGAGGAGCCAGTTTCTTGTCGCGCACGCCAACCCAGGCGTCTCCGTTCTCGGCCTTGAGGATCTCAAAGGGCATCAGATCGATGTCCTTCTGAACTTCCTTGTCAGTGAACTTGCGGCCGATCAGTCGCTTGACGGCGTAGAGCGTATTCTTGGGGTTGGTGACGGCCTGCCGTTTGGCAGGCGCGCCCACCAGAATCTCGCCCTCGTCCATGTAGGCGATGATCGATGGGGTGGTGCGGGCGCCTTCACTGTTCTCGATGACTTTGGGCTGGCCAGCTTCCATGATGGCCACGCAGGAGTTGGTGGTACCCAGGTCAATGCCAATAATCTTTGCCATGGTGTTGGTTCCTAATCTCTAATGTGTTGGGTCAAAAAACGTCGGTTAATGGGCTAGTTGGGGGCGTTTGGCCGGTTTTCAAGAGGCCACGGCCACCAGCGCAGGCCGCAGGACCCGCTCGCCAATCAGATAGCCCTTTTGCATGACCTGAACGACATGACCAGAGGCCACAGGTGGGTTGCTGGCCTTGCCATCGACCATCGAAATCGCCTGATGGCGGTTGGGGTCAAACTTCTCGCCCACCGGGTCAATGGCCACCAGACGGCCCTTCTCAAAGGCCTGTTGAAGCTGCTTGAGGGTCAGTTCAACGCCGTTTTTTAAGCCTTCCAGGCTCTGATCAGGCACCGACAGGGCCATGGTCAGGCTATCGGCCACCGGCAGCAAGGCCTCGGCGAAGGATTCAATGGCAAATTTGCTCGCGTTGCCAAGCTCGGTCGCGTGGCGTTTGCGCAGATTGTCGATCTCGGCCGCCAGGCGGATCAACTGATCGTCTCGCTCGGCCAATTGGGCGGCCAAGTCTGAGCCTTGGCCCTCCGCACCCTCAGGTGCAGTGTTCTGGGCTGCAGGCTCTTGGCCTGCCTGTTCCGTCGCGGGGGCCTCTTGAGACGCCTGGGTGTCTTCGTTGGGGTGGGACTGGTTTGAATCTTGGGTCATGGTCTCTACCTTGGTTAAAACAGCTTCGGTAGAGCAGTTGGGGGCGACGGCCCCCGATTTCAAGGGGGCTCGATTTAATCAGTCGAACCCAAGGCCAGCGCCCTCTCCCGGCTGACCTGACGGTCCTGGGCCTGGTCCGGGCGCTCGGCGCCCACAGGCCAGCCACCAGTCTCCTGGACGATAATGTCCACCAACAGATCAATGGCCAGGGGCTGGTCATTGAGACAGGGGATGTAGTGATACTGCTCGCCACCAGCCGTCAGGAATTCCTCTTTGCCCTCCATGGCGATCTCTTCCAGGGTCTCCAGGCAGTCGGAGAAAAAGCCTGGGCAGACGACATCCAGTCGCTTGGTGCCCTTGTGAGCCAGCGCCTCCAAGGTCTGAGAGGTGTAGGGCTGAAGCCACTCGGCAGGGCCAAAACGAGACTGGAAACTCACCTGCCACTGGTCGGCTGCCAAACCCAATCGCTGGGCCAGCAGGCGCCCCGTCTTGTGGCACTCACAGTGGTAGTTGTCGCCCTTGAGCAGGCTGCGCTTGGGCACGCCGTGAAAGCTCATCAGGAGAAACTCCGCCCGTCCGTGCTCGGCCCAATAGGACTGAATGGACTGGGCCAAGGCATCGATATAACCGGGGTGGTCGTGAAAGTGCCGCACGGTCCGCAGGGCCGGTGGACTTCTCATGCTGGACATGGCCTCGAAGACCTTGTCAAAGACCGTGGCCGTGGTGCTGGCCGAATACTGAGGGTAAAGGGGCAAGACCAACAGTCGGTTGACTCCCCGAGACTTGAGTTGGTCAATACCGTCTGAAATGCTGGGGTCGCCGTAGCGCATGGCGAGCGCCAACTCGACATCCAGCCCACGGGCGGCCAGTGCGGCCTTGGTCTTCTCGAGTTGGCGTTCGGAATAGACCCGCA
>JBMSJG010000047.1:0-7436 GCA_049418645.1 Burkholderiaceae bacterium
GCGGGAAGGTGAGCCCCATCTTGTCGGCCTCTTCCTGCACAGTCTGCATGGTGACGCCGGCATCGACGGTGATGGTCTTGTTGTCTTGGTCTCTGGCCCGAATGCGGGTCATGCGAGACAGGTTCAGGATGACTTGTCGGCCGGTGTCATCGGGGGTGGCGCCACCGGAGAGTCCGGTGTTACCCCCCTGGGGTACCAGGGCGACTTCGTGCGTGTTGGCCAGGCGCACCAGTTGGGCGACCTGCTCGGTGCTGCTGGCAAAGACCACTGCAGCAGGCTTGCCAAAAAACTTCTGCCGCCAGTCATTGGCGTAGGGGGCAAAGCCCTCTGCATCGGTGAGGACTGCGCGATCACCGAGCAGTTCGCGCGCCTGGCTGAGAAAGGTGGATAGCGATGGATCGGTGGTCATGGTTACCAACGGGCTTGAAATTGTTTTTTGAGGGCCAGGATGTCGCTGCTGGACAACGACGCCACGGGTTGGCCTTGCGTGAGGACGGCGAGCTTGGCGGTTTCTTCGAGCTCCTCCAGAACCGCCATGGCGGCAGCAGGCGTCTCATGCCAGACGTTGGGCCCAAGCCTTGAGAGCATGACTGCCCGAATGGGCCGACCCGCCTGACCATAGTCATCAATGGCCTGAGCCACGGCCTGTGCGACGGCGGGTGAGCCGGGACGGTCATAGCCGATATGCGGCACATGTCCCACCTTCATCACAAAGTAGGGCGTGAGGGCCGGCAGCAGTTCGGGCTCGGCCGAGTCTTGCAACAGCAGGCTGCGAGCCACGCAATAACTGCTGTGGGTGTGAATCACACAGCGGGTGTTGGGGTCAAAAGCCGCAGCAGCTGAATAGATGGCCTGGTGAAGGGCGATGGTCTTGCTCGCCTTGTCGCCACTGATCTGCTGGCCCTGCAGGTCGAGCTTGGCCAGACGGGCTGGCTCGAGTGTCCCCAGGCAGGCATCGGTGGGCGTGATCAGAAAGCCATCGTCGAGTCGAACACTGATGTTGCCGGCGGTCGCGTGGACATACCCTCGGTCAAAGAGGCTTTTCCCCACGCGACAGATCTCCTCGCGGGCCTGGGCCTCGGAGAGGACTGGTCGACTGGTGGGGACCTGGGGGCTTGATGGGCGAGAGGAAGAGGACATAACCCGTCTACTTTACCGATGGAGTGGTGCTTTGGGTTACAGCAGTTTGAAGGCTTTGGTGAAAAAGTCGTCGGTGCCGAAGTTGCCTGACTTGAGGGCCAGGTGCAGGCCACCAGCCCGAGGGCCTGCTGAGCTGAGTTGGCTGAAGCACCAGGGCACGCCGGGATCAATCTGAGGGCCAATCTGCATCTGTTCAATGGCCAGGGCCTGCACGCAGGCACCCGAGGTCTCGCCACCGGCCACCACCAACTGACCCACACCGTCTTCCACCAGGTCTTGCGCGACCTTGCCGAGCAGCTGTTCGATGCGACTGCCCAGCAGGTGAGCATCGCACTGCTGTTGCAGGCGCGATACGGTCTGGGCATCGGCTGTGGCGTAGACCAGGATGGGGTTGTCTGGGTTGAGCAGCGGCCTGGCCCATTGCCGGATCTGCGCGACCAGGCTGGCCACATCGGCATGGTCCTGCATGAGCGGGGTTGGGTCGATGCCAAAGCTGGGCAGTCCAGCTTGTTTGAAATGAGCGACCTGTCGGTTGCTGGCCAGTGAACAACTACCGGACACAATGGCCTTGAATCCAGAGGCGGCGGGCAGGGCACTGGCCTGGGCCGATGGCGTTAAGCCAAAGTTCTGGGCCAGGCCAATGGCCACCCCGGAGCCAGCGGTCACCAGGGGCATGCCCTTGAGGGCTCGGCCGAGGGTGATCAGGTCCTCGTTGGTCACGGCATCAACAATGGCCATCCCAATGCCCTGGGTGCGCAGTTCGGAGAACTTCTGCGAGATGGCTTGTGAGCCGGCCGCAATCGCCTTGTGGTCGACCAGGCCCACCCGATGACTGGTCTGATCCTGCAGCACCTTGACCAGGTTGGACTCCCGCATGGGGGTTAAGGGGTGGTCCTTCATGCCGCTGTCACTCAGCAGCTGATCGCCAACGAAGAGGTGGCCCTTGAAGACGGTACGCCCGTTGTCTGGGAAAGCCGGCGTGGCAACGGTGAAGTCGGTCTTGAGTTCGGCCATCAGGGCCTGGGCGACCGGCCCAATGTTGCCGGCCGGCGTGCTGTCAAAGGTGGAGCAGTACTTAAAGTAAATCTGTTGGGCGCCGTGATGTTGCAGCCAATGCAAGGCTGCGAGCGACTGCTCAATGGCCTGGCCGGCAGCAATGGTTCGGGACTTCAGGGCAATGACCACAGCATCGGCTTCTACAGACAGAGGCTTGGTCGGCACGCCATTGATCTGCGTGACCCGAAACCCGGTGCGCACGAGGTTGTTGGCCAGATCGGTGGCACCCGTGAAGTCATCTGCAATGCAGCCCAGAAGGATGGTGTTTGTCATGGTCAGACCGTGATCTTTTCGTCCGCGATAAAGGCCCGAATGATGGCATCAAAGTTCTCATCGGCCTGTAAGCCCAGTCCCCTTGCCCGGTCAAAGGTGAGCGAACCCGGCCAGCCACCGACCACGCGGGTGATGAGGGGGTCGACCTGCCACGACAGACGAGCTGCCACATCGGGGCCAGCGACTCGAGCCAGGGCCTGGGCCATCTCGCCAACAGTGGTCGACAGAGAGGGCAGGTTCAGTGCAACCAAGGGCCCCCAGTCAGCATCGCTGGCCGTCGCTGCGCGGATGAGACCTTCGATGGCTTTGGCCGGTGACGAGAGAGCCACGCGGGTCTCGGGCGCCACTGGGACCACGGCGGCCTGACCCTGCAGTGGCTCGCGGATCATGCCGGATAGAAAGCTGGAGGCCGCTGCGTTTGGTTTGCCGGGTCGCACGCTCACGGTCATGAGCCGAACGCTGCGCGCCCGAATGAACTGCTTGCGACCATAGTCGGCCATGAGCTGCTCACCCATGAACTTCTGAATGCCATAGCTGTTCTGCGGCATGGGCAGGCTGGTGTCGGTGACCGGCTCTTGTTTGGTCATGCCGGCTGGTGTGCCAAAGACTGCCACGGAACTGGAGAAGACCACGGTGGGACAGTGACCAGCCTGTCGACAGGCTTCCAACAAGGCATGGGTGGTCTGCAGGTTGCTGCGCAGGCCCAAATCAAAGTTCGCCTCGCATTCGCCACTGACCGCTGCCGCCAGGTGGTAGACCAGATCACAGTCGGCCAAGGGCAGCTTGCTTTGCTGAAGTTGATCCAGCAGGTCGCCCGTCAGCACCTTGACCTTGGGATGGTTGGCCAGGTCTGCCAGGTGCGGACCCGCTGCCACCTGGTCCACCAAGATGATCTGATCGATGGGCTGCGGGGCCTGTCCGTTGAAGGCCAGTGTGTCAGACGCCAGCAGGGTTCGAGCCAGTCGTGCGCCCAGAAAACCCAGGCCTCCGGTGATGAGAATCTTCATGAGGATTTCTTGGGTAGGTTGATGCCAGGGAAAATTTTGATCACCGCACTATCCCCCTCGGCGCCATGGCCAGCGGTGGAGGCCTGCATGAACATCTGGTGGGCAGTGGAGGCAATGGGCAGCGGGAATTTGCTGGCACGCGCCGTGTCAAGCACCAGCCCCAGGTCTTTGACAAAGATGTCGACGGCAGACCAGGGGGCATAGTCCCCTGAGACCACCTGCTGCATGCGGTTTTCAAACATCCAACTGTTGCCGGCACTGTTGGTGATGACCTCATAGAGTTGCGCGGGCTCGAGTCCCTCTCGGATGCCAAGGGCCATGGCCTCTGCGGCGGCTGCAATGTGAACGCCAGCGAGCAGTTGGTTGACGATCTTGACCTTGGTGCCGGCACCTGCAGCGCCAAGCTTGTAAATCTTGGCAGCCATGGCCTGCATGAAGGGCTCGGCCTTCTCGTAGGCTTGGGGCTGCCCACCCGTCATCATGGTGATCTCACCGTTGGCGGCTCTGACCGAACCACCAGAGATGGGCGAGTCCAGGTAGAGCAGGCCTTTGTCCGCCAGTCGTGTTTCCAGCGCAGCCGACCAGTTGGGATCGACGGTGGAGCACATAACGAAGACCGCTCCAGGCCTCATGTGATCGGCCAGACCGTCTTGTCCGAACAGGATGGACTCGGTCTGGGCCGCATTCACCACGACGCTGAAGATGACATCGCAATGCTGGGCCATGTGGCTGAGGCTGTCGCAGGCATGGCCGCCGTCTTTGGCAAAGGACTGTGCGACCTCTTTGCGAATGTCAAAGACATGGGGCGCAAAGCCGGCGCGCCGAAGAGACTGCGCCATGCCAAGACCCATGGCGCCAAGGCCAATCAGGCCAACAGCAGAAGGGGTGGAGGTGCTCATGTGCTCGCGCTCGCTTTCTTGTTGTGAAGGTTGTTGGAAGTCTGGCCCGCCTGGACCAGCAGCCAGATGCCCGTCACGACAATCGCCGTGCCGATGATCTGAAGCCAGGTGATCTGCTCACCCAGGAAAAACCAGCCCAGGAAAATGGTGGCCACAGGACCGATGGCACCGGCCTGAGAGGCCACGTTGGAGCCCAGTCGTTTGATGGCCATCATGACTGCTGTCATTGGCACGACGGTGCAGATCGTGGCATTGACCAGGGACAGACCATAGACCGCAAGGGGCTGGCTGAACATGGCCGGCGGGTCGACAACGAGCGCCTGAATCACGCAGCAGACCGCAGAGGCCGTGCTGGCATAGACCACCAGCCGAATGCTGCCCATTCGTTCGACCATCTCGCCAGCCAACACCAGGTAGACGGCATAGCTGATCGCGCTGCCAAAGACCAGCAGGGTTCCGATGAGCAGGCCGTCGCTGGAGACCGACAGGTCGTGCCAGTAGACAAAGACCACCCCTATGTAGGCGATCACCATGGCCGCGAACTGCATGGGGGTGATGCGCTTGCGCAAAAAGATGGCGGAGAGCAGCAGGACGATGGCTGGGTTGAGATAGAGAA
The DNA here is from genome assembly GCA_049418645.1 of Burkholderiaceae bacterium. Taxonomy (GTDB): domain Bacteria; phylum Pseudomonadota; class Gammaproteobacteria; order Burkholderiales; family Burkholderiaceae_A; genus Hahnella. Next base: position 4,992 of record JBMSJG010000047.1, read on the forward strand.
TGACCCGCTCAAGGCCAACGGTGATGTATTGCAGCCCCAGAAAATCCAGATAGCTGGCCAGGTAGTAACCGATGGCACCGAGCAGCGTGACCTGCAGCCAGTCTTTGAGCCGCATGTCGGGCTTGGGCTTTTTCTCAAACCAATGCAGCACCATCAGGAAAAAGGGAAAGGCAAAGGCCATGCGAAGGCCCAGTAGGGTCTCGGCGGTCGGCCCATAGGGGTAAGACAGCTTGATCACAATCGCCTTGCTCGAGAACAAGACCGCGCCAATGGCAGCCAAGACGATGCCTTGGTGGTAGTCAGACCAGGCGGCAATGGTTTTTCTCATTTAAAAGAGCAGGCCTCTGGCGGAGATGGGCCAGACGTCGACCAGTACGCCCTGGTCCATCACATGCAGCACATCGTAGAGGTTGACCGTGGGGTCACAGTGGCCGGGCACCAGCAGCACGGTTTGACCGAGTGCTGGCAGGCGGCCGACCAACTGATCGGACGGACCTGGTTGACCGGCTTGAGTGGACGCGACAATCACGCCGTGTTCGTCGGAGGCCTTTTGATAGACCAGTTCCGGTCGGCCAAAGACCACCGGCAGCCCCGAGTCCACACTCATGGATTTCAGGCCAGCGTCCACTACGGCGCGGTCATCGGGTCGACTCATGACCGAGGTGTGGATAAAGAGGCTGTTCTCAAAGACCGGCATGTCGGACTGGCCCCAGTCGTTGCGTCCATAGTCCACGTCCATGAGGGCATAGGAGCCGGGTTGGATCTCGGTGTAGACACCAGACCGGGCCTCGAGCAGGTAGCTGCCCGTTCCCGCGCCCGTGACGGTGGCGCAGTCGATGCCCAAGGCGGCGGCATCTCTTTGGACCCTGGTAATCAGGTGACAGGCCTGATCAATGGCGGCCTGACGATCGGCCTGGCTGCGGGTGTGCTGGGCACTGCCGTGATAAGCCTGCAGCCCTTTGAATTGCAGGCCACTGCTGCGATGAACTTGATCGATGAGGGCGACCGCAGCCCTGGGGTCGGCCACGCCACAGCGGTGCTGGCCGACATCGAGCTCGATCAGGACCGGGATGCGCAGGCCAGCCGCCTGCGCGGCGTGATTCAGATCCGCAGCAGCCTGCGGATGGTCCACGCAGATGGTGAGTTGCCCAGACCGGGCTTGAAGCTGGCGCGCCAATGACAGGGCTGCAGCGATCTTTTTAGAGCCCACCAGTTCGTTGGAGAGCAGGATGTCGTTGATGCCGGCATCGGCAAAGGCCTGGGCCTCGCTGATCTTCTGACAGCAGATGCCCACAGCCCCTCTGGCGATTTGCCGTTTGGCGATCTCGGGGCATTTGTGGCTCTTGGCATGGGGCCGGACGGTCACCTTGGTGTCGGCGACGCTTTGCATGAGTCGGTCGAGGTTTCGCTCAAAGGCGGCGAGGTCAATGACCAAGCAGGGAGTGTCCAGCGCTGACAAGGGTTCGCCGATGGCCCCGGCTTGTTTTGGATTCTGCGGCTGGCTCAATGGACGCTCCGCGACGGCAACTGGCCCTGGGACTCGAGCATGGCCTTGAGGTCTTTCTTGACGATTTTGCCGTAACCGGATTTGGGCATTTCGGTCCAGAAGAACCAATGACGTGGCCAACGGTATTTGGCCAGGCGTCCCTCTAAAAAGGTCTCCAGGGCCTGCTGGCTGGGTGGGTCTTTTGGATCTTTGGCGACAACAACGGCCACGCCAGTCTCGCCCCAGTCGGGGTCTTCGATGCCAAAGATGGCGACTTCACTGACCTGTGGATGGGTGAGCAGGACTTCCTCGGCTTCCTTGGGATAGACATTGGAGCCACCTGAGATGTACATGTCTGACTGGCGACCGGTGATGGTGAGGAATCCTCGTTCGTCGAGTTTTCCAAGGTCGCCCGTGTGGAACCAGCCGCCTCGAAGGGCCTTGGCGGTCGCCTCGGGGTTGTTGTAATAACCAGAAAAGACGGCGGGCCCTCGGACACAGATTTCCCCGATCTGGCCGGTGGGCAGCCGTTGGCAGTCTTCATCTAGGATGGCGACCTCCATGCCCGTCCGGGGATAGCCACAGGATCCAATGTTGGCATTGGGATCGTTGTCGTCGGCACTGTGCATGTGTGGTGGCAAGACGGTGATGCAGCCGGTGACCTCCCCAAGACCAAAGTACTGCACCAGCACGGGCCCGAGTGTCTCCAAAGCCTTTCGCTGATCCGCTCGGTACATGGGCGCACCCGCATAGATGACATAGCGCAGGCTGCTGTGGTCATACTGATCCACGCTGGGGTCTTCGACCAATCGCTTGACGATGGTGGGCACGGTGAAGAGGTTGCTCACTCGGTGTTGCTCGACCAGAGACCAGACAGTGGGTGGGTCTAGCTTTTCATTGGGGAGTAATACGGTGGCCGCGCCACGGGCCACATTCAACAGCATGTGGATGCCGGCCCC
>JBMSJG010000048.1:0-7257 GCA_049418645.1 Burkholderiaceae bacterium
ACACAGTCCTGGCCCATGGGCACACCGCGGGCAGCGGCGATCTCGGCAGAGACCTTGGGCGCCGGCAGCACGCCGCCATGGCCCGGCTTGGCGCCCTGCGACAGCTTGATCTCGATCATCTTGACCTGGGGCTCGCGTGCCTGGGCCGCAAACTTCTCGGGATCGAACTGGCCCTCCGGCGTGCGGCAGCCAAAGTAGCCCGAGCCAATCTGCCAGACAATGTCCCCACCACCCTCGCGGTGGTACTTGCTAATCGAGCCCTCGCCCGTGTCATGGGCAAAGCCACCCTTGGCTGCGCCCTTGTTCAGCGCCCGAATGGCATTGGGCGACAGGGCCCCAAAGCTCATGCCCGAGATGTTAAAGACCGACATGGCATAGGGCTGCCGGCAGTCTGGCCCACCCACCTGGGTGCGAAAGGTCTTGGGGTCTGCCTCGACTGGCCTCATGGAGTGGCCCATCCACATGGCGTCGCTGGCGTACATGTCTTTAAGCGACCCAAAGCCACGTTTGTCGTTCTGGATCTTGGATCGGGCATAGACCAGGGCCCGCTGGCTGCGCGAGAAGGGCAGCTTCTCGTCATCGCTCTCTAAAAAGTACTGACGAATCTCGGGCCGGATGTACTCCAGCATGTAGCGCAGTCGGCCAGTCAGCGGGTAGTTGCGCCGCACGGCTCGGGCCGTCTGGGTGACGTCCTGCAGGCCCAGGCCAAAGAGCACTGCGCAGAGCAGGCCAAGCCAGGGGCTATAGAAAGACAGGGCAACGGCCAGGGGCGCCGTCGAGAGCCAAGGGGTGTATCGAACCCAATTCCACATGCTGGCTGCCTCCGATTAGACGGGGTGGGCAGGCCCCATGTTGCAGGCCTGCCGCTTGCTGGCCACAATAGGGGCATGAGACAAGCCTGTCAACGCGCAGAAGTGGCCCTGAGCCTGGCCGAAAGAAAGGTCAAACGCCTGGGATTGCTGGTGAAATTCCTGGTCGGTTTTTGGCTGGGGGTTGGCGTGGTGGCCATGGCCATGGCCCAGACCCCGCTGCCCAAGGCCCCCAAGACCGAGCTCTCGGGCCGCTACTGCACCAACCCCCAGAACTGCGAGGCCCTGAACGAGGCCGCCCTGGATCTGGTGGCTGATGGCCAGGGCTACTACATGTTCCAGTTCACCATCCGCAACAGCCTGGGGCCTCAGAACCTGTCTGGCCGCAACCTGCAGTTCGTCAACAACCAGGCGGTGATTGGCAACGAGAAGGAACTTCGCTGCGAGATTCGGTTCGAAAACAAGGCTGGCATGCTGGACATCAAGCAGATCGGTCACTGCAACATCGACTTCAAAGACGGTGACAAAGACCGAAGGCGTGTCACCGGGCAGTTCACCAAGGTTCGCAGTTACTAGAAAAAAAGCAGTTTCTCCTCAGAGGTTTTCTTCATGTCGTGGGTTAGTTTTGAGCATGGCAAGCGAGCGCTCGAAATGGGCGCCTATTCGCAGGCCTACGAGATCTTTAAAGCGGCCGTCTACTCAGGCGAGGACCCGGCCTATTACGGCCTGTGCGACATGGCCCTGGGCGGCAAGCTGAGCAAAGAGCAGATCACCGAGCTCAAAGACATGCTGCAGACGGCCGTGCGCGAGCACAACGGCTCGGCCACCTACAACCTGGCGGTGCTGCTCAGCCGTGCCGCCCGTGGCTTTGATCTGGACCTGGAAAAGGCCATAGACCTCTTTAACCTGGCCTGTGGCCAGCGCATCCCCGAGGCCTACCTGGCCCTGGCCCGGCTCTACATCTACGATGGCCGCAACCACCCCCTGGCCACCAAGAGCAACATTGTTCAGCTGCTGGAGACCGCCATGAACATGGGTCAGGCTGAGGCAGCCTGCCTGCTGGGCAAGATTCATTTCAGCAAAGAGCTCACCAAGAACCCCGATGTCAGCAAGGCGGTGGTCTACTTTGTGGTGGCCAGCCAGCTGGGGTCTGAAGAGGCCAAGCGCGCCCTGGTGGTGCTGCAGACCGAATATGCCGGCATCAACTTTGATCGCGAACTCAACCAGGCCAAGACCATGGTGCGGGCGATCAAGAACAAGGCCTTTGAAGAGAAGTACGAGTCCCACTTCGACTCGAGCAGCTCCTGGTAGACATGGCACGTGTGGGCCAGACCGGTGGGCTGGGATGGCACCTGAAGGCCTGGCGATACCGGCAGCGCCTGTGGGCCGGTTACCTGCGGCAAACCAAAGACTTTTTAGAGGACTGGTCTAACCGGTCGCTGGAGCCTGCGGGCATTAGACGGCTGGTCATCGTGGGTGCCAGTGCAGGCTGGAGCCTGCCTGCTGGCTGGGTGCAGTCATTTGATGAGCTGGTGCTGATCGACCCCGATCCCTTGGCGCCCTGGCTGTTTGAACGTAACCATTCAAAGCCAGCGGGTCAGCACAGGGAGTGGATGCGCCAAGACTTTCGACAGGTGCTGCCAGGGCTGCTTGCTTCGCCCAAGCCCAAGGCAGTGCTCTTCAATAACCTGCTGGGTCAGTTGCGACTGACCAGCAAAGACCTGGAGGCCACCGAGGCCCAGTTGGGGGAGCTAAAAACCCAGCTCGCCGAGGCCCACTGGGCCAGCTTTCATGACCGACTATCTGGCGACTGGGCCCAAGCCCAGCAGTCCGCAGGAGCCATGACCTCAGAGGGTTCGTTGGACAACGCCTGCCTGACCAAGACCTATGCAAAAGGCGGCGAGTGGCTGGACCACCTCACTGCGGATGTCTTGCCGCAGACCTCAAAGCGCTGGATCTACCCCTGGCGCATCACACCGGATCGGCTGCACGTCGTCGAGGCGGGCTGGCTTGCACCAGGTATGGCAGACGCAGCGCCACTTGCGCCAGATCAAGCCTGAACGTTCTGCGCCAGGCCAGGTCTACACAGCAGGTGGCTTTTTAGGAAACAATCACCCTATGGACACACCTCAGACGCCTCACTTCAACTCCCCCCAGGAAGAGTTCAACCATCGTCGGGCCGAGCATGCCAAAGACGCGGCGCGCAAGCTGCAACAGGCGGCGACGTTTTACGAACAGGCCGCCCAGGCCTTTGCGGCCCAAGACGAGCGAAATGGTGAACTCAAGCTGCGTTCTGCCCGGCAGGCCCTAGAACCCATTGCCGACGAGCTGCCACGTCCACCGCAGCCGGCCAAGCCAAGGCCCGTCGAGAAGCCCAAGATGGACTGGGGCTGGTTTAAGTACTTTATTCCGGGGTTTATTGTCCTGGGCCTGCTCTACCTGATGGTTCAGCTCAACCTATCCGGTGACCTGAGCAAGGGCTGGACCGTGCAGGGCGATATTCGCGAGGCCGTGAAGTACCCCGGGAACAAATAACACCCTGTTTACTGCGGCTGCGGCGTGGTCGACAGAAAGTGGTCGATGTTGAAGGCGGTTCTGGACACCCGAGCGGTGTCGTAGCGAATCAGCCGAACAATCAGCCGGTAGTTGTAGTACTTGGCATAGGCGGCGTCATCGGCCCAGCCGGTCAGGTTGTAGCCAAACCAGCCTGAGTCTGGCTGCAGGTTGCCATCGACCAGGCTCTTTTGAACCTCGTTGGCGCCCTCGTAGACCACTTGAAAAGCCTCATGGCCCAGGTATCGGCCCACGTGAGCCGCGCGAATGCGGGCGCGCTGGGAGAGCTGCGTGAAGTTGTGGGTGGGGTTGGAGCGGCCATAGACCACCACCAGGTCGTCCTTGACCTTGGTGGCCCAGAACTCATCGGTCGGGGCCGAGGCGGCGTTCATGGATTCCCAAGAATCTGCAATGCCGCGCTTGACGGTGCTGCCTGTGGCCACCAGCGAGTCCACCACGCCATTGGCGGTCTCGTCATAGAGCCGCTTGACCGGTGCGCAGTCAATGACACAGGCGGCCGCACCCACACCCACGATCTCGAGCGGCGAGCAGCCGGCCAAACCAATGACGAGCGCAGCAAGGCTCAGTCTGAAAACCTTTTTCATAGAGCGAATGACGGACATTCAGGGGGATTGCTTTAGTGGGGGCCGGCGCCCCAGCCCAACCCGAGTGCCCGAGCCATTCGGTCGAGCGCACCATCGAAGGTGAATAGACGAACCCGATCGATCAAAGCGCTGGCCAACAGATGGGCATCAATCAATCCAAGCCCCTTGCCAGCCATCTGGTGGGACTCCACCATTCGCAAAACCTCCAGATCGTCAGCCTTGGTGACCTCGGGCAAAGCCAAAAGGCCGTCTAAAAACATCTGCCTGTTCTTGAAGCTGCCCATCGCGAGTTCTCCAACCACAAAGGGGTGGGTGTAGACCAACCCCTCCTCTAGCAGCCTCGATAGCTCGGGATCTCTGGACCTCTGGTGCTCCACCCACACAGAGCTGTCCACCAGAATCATGCGACCACCTTGGTACTGCGTCGACGCGGTGCAGCCTGCGCCTGGGGATCCGTTCCCCCCAGAGCAATCAACCGGCGGCCGGCCTCTCGAGCAATCAAGGCCCGAAGGGCCTCCCTAACGAGTTGATTTCGCTCCTCTATTCCAGTCAGGGCCATGGCTGACTTCAGCAATGCGTCATCCAAATTCAAAGTGGTTCTCATCACACGCTCCTTCAAGTGAATCATTTTTGACATCAAATGATGATTAATTTGATTCAATTCTGCGCTCCTCTTTTCAAAAAAGAAAGAGGCTCCGCAGAGAGCCGCCAACACACCATCCCCCACCCGGTCGGGGCTCAAAAAACTCTCGGCGTGACAATGGGTTAAGACGCATTCATAATGCGGCAACTGCACTCCATAGGGCCGGCATGCTGATCAAGGCAGCATTTCCAAAAATCACTGTTTTAACGGGTAGCTCGGCTCAGGCACTCGCACCCTTCCTGGTCATCGTCATCCTGGCGATGATGCTGCTGCCGCTGCCGCCATTCCTGCTGGACGCGCTCTTCACCTTCAACATCGCCGTCAGCGTTCTGGTCCTGCTGGCCGCCATGCGGATCAAGTCCTTTAAAGACTTCATCGCCTTTCCCACCATCCTGCTCATCACCACCCTGCTGCGCCTGTCGCTCAACGTGGCCTCGACCCGCGTGGTGCTGGCCCAGGGCCACGAAGGAACGGATGCCGCCGGTAAGGTGATTCAGGCCTTTGGTGAGTTTTTGATTGGCGGCAACTTTGCCATCGGCATCATCGTCTTTCTGGTCATCACCCTGATCAACTTCATGGTGATCACCAAGGGTGCTGGCCGGGTGGCCGAGGTCTCAGCCCGATTCGCCCTGGATGCCCTGCCCGGCAAGCAAATGGCCATCGATGCCGACCTGAACGCCGGCATCATCAAAGAAGACGAGGCCCGCAAGCGTCGACTCGAAGTGGGCCAAGAAGCCGACTTTTATGGCTCCATGGACGGTGCGTCCAAATTTGTCCGTGGCGATGCCATCGCCGGCATCATCATTTTGTTCGTCAACCTGATCGGCGGTCTGATCGTTGGCATGAGCCAGCAGGGCATGGGTATCGGACAGGCGATCCAGGTCTTTGGCACTCTGACCATTGGTGACGGCCTGGTCGCCCAGGTGCCAGCCCTGATCATCTCGACCGCCGCCGGTATCTTGGTCACCCGCGTGGCAACCGATGAAGACCTGAGTGGTCAGATGAGTCAGCAGTTTGCCAACAGTGGCACCAGCCTGTACCTGGTGGGTGGCATCTTGTTCATCCTGGGCGTGCTGCCTGGCATGCCCCACATCGCCTTCCTAAGCTTTGCGGCCATCTTCATTGGGCTGGGCTATGTCATGAGCAAGCGAGTGCTCAAGCAAGAGGCAGAGGCCGCGGCGGCCGCGGCGGCCCCTGTTCAGAAAAAAGAACTCGACTGGTCAGACGTGCCGGTGGTGGAGCCCCTCTGCCTAGAGCTGCCCTATCGCCTGATTCCCTTGGTGGACAAGGGCGATGAGAGTGACCTGATCAAACGCATTCGGGCCATTCGTCGAAAGTTTGTGAGCGAGGTGGGCTTCTTGACCCCTTCGGTCCACATCCGAGACAACCTGCAGCTGCCCGCCGAGACCTACCGAGTCTTGCTCTTTGGTGCCGAGATTGGCCGTGGCCAGTGCCTGCCCGACAAGTTGCTGGCCATTGAGCCCTCTGACAACGTCAAGCCGCTGGCGGGGGTAAAGGTCAAAGACCCCACCTATGGCATGCCCGCCGTCTGGATCGACCGTACCCAACGCGACGATGCCATGAGCCTTGGCTACACCGTGGTTGAACCGGCCGTGGTCGTCACCACACACCTGGATCAACTGATTCGCAGCCACTCTCAAGACCTGCTGGGCCGCCAAGAGACCCAAGACCTCATTGAGCATTACCGCAGCTCCTATCCCAAGCTGATCGAAGACGTGGTGCCCAAGGTCGTCACCGTGGCCACGCTGCAAAAGATTCTGCAGCTGCTGCTCGAGGAAGACGTCCCTGTCAAAGACCTGCGCACGATTCTGGAAGTGGCCAGCGAAAACCCGGGCCTGCTGTCAGACCCAGTCAACGTGCTGGGTCCTGTGCGCTATGCCCTGCGCAGAACCATTACCCAAGAAGTCTTTGGCGAGGCGCTGGACTTCAAGGTACTGGGCCTGCACCCCGACTTTGACCGTCTGATTGAACAGGCCGTGGGCAATCAGGCCGCCGCCCCAGATGGCGCCATTGAGCCATCGCTGGCCCGGTTCTTTGGCGAGGAGGTCATGCTGGCAGTCAACGAAATGGCCGCCGAGGGGCTCAACCCCGTGCTCATCACCAGTGGCCGCACACGGCTCACGCTCTCGCGCCTGGCCCGTCGGGTGAAGCCCGAGATCACCGTCTTGTCCATGAGCGAGCTGCCCCCCAACGGCAACATCGCCTTTTACAAAGTCTTGTGTAACCGAACCGCGGCCCAGGCCGCCTAAATCAGACTGATTGCTTAGGTACACTCTTGGCCATGGGACCGCAACGCTTTACCGCTAAAAACGCCGCAGAGGCTCTGAAACAAGTTCGCCAGACCCTGGGGCCGGATGCCATGGTCTTGTCGACCCGTGAATCAGACGAAGGGGTCGAAATTCTGGCGATCACCCCGGATGGACTGGACGAGGTCTCGCAGACCGTGGCCCGGGCCGGCAGCAGCCTGCAGTCCTCCCGCAGCACCCCCAGTGCCTCACTGGCCAATGCCGCCGAAAAGCGTGGCATTGAGCAGGTGACCCAGGCCTTTCCGCATGAACTCGTTATCAGCGATGTGATCAAGGCGCCGCGCAAGCGCGATGGCTCGCCTGTTCACACCCCCGAGTCC
>JBMSJG010000049.1:0-7199 GCA_049418645.1 Burkholderiaceae bacterium
ACGACCACGGTCATCAGCAGTCGATTCACGGGGTCCTTGAGAGACCAGATGAGGCCCTCGTTTGGGCGGCTCAGATAGAGGCCGTCTGAGCCACCAAACAGGTTTGTCTCAAAGGCCAGCACAAAACACATCTGGGCAAAGGCCAGCGTAGCCATGAGGAAAAACAGGCCCTTGGATCGCAGCGCCAGCAAGCCCGTGATGGCCGCAAACAGACCGCAGATGCACAGGCAGCCCAGCAGGGCCAGCCAGAAGTTAGCGGTCTGCTGACTCAGCAGGGCCAGGCTGTAGCCAGCCAGGCCATAAAAGGCCGCATGTCCCAGGCTGACCAATCCCAGGTGTTGGATCAAGAACCACAGGCTGGTGGCCAGCAGGCCCATCTCCAACCACTGGGACAAGAGGTCAACGCCGTAGATCATCGGTCGCCCCCGGCACCGGACTGTAGACCCATCAGCCCTTGTGGTCTAAAGGCGAGCATTGCTGCCATGCACAGGTAGATGGCCAGGCCCGAGGCCTGCGGAAACACCAGGCGTCCGACGGTATCCATCAACCCGATCACCAGGGCGGCCAGCAGGGTCCCGGTGAGTGAACCCAGCCCACCCAGAATCACCACCACCAGGCTGGTCACCAACACCTGTTGGCCCATCTGTGGATAGAGCGTGTAGATGGGTGCAGCCAGCAGACCGGCCAGCATGGCCAGACAGCAGCCCACGGCCACGACCGCAGCCGATAGACCGGCTGGGTTGATACCAAGGCTCGCCAGTCGACGGCGGTTCTCAGACAGCGCCAGGATCTGCAGACCGAATCGCGTTCGATGGATGAAGACAAAGAGCCCTGCAGCAATCAGCAGGCAGAGCAAGCCAACCGCGATGCGGTAGTGCGGGTAGGTGAGCAGGTCTGTGAGAGGCAGGCTGCCAGACAACCAGGTCGGCACCGCGATCGACAGGACATCGTCCCCCCAGACCAAGGATCGAATCTCCTCCAAGATGAGCACCAGACCAAAGGTCAGCAAGACTTGCTCAAGTGGATGTTGATCAAAGGTCTTGCGCAGCAGCACCCGCTCGATCACCAAGCCAATGCCCAGGCTGACGGGGATGATCAGCACCAGGGCCCATTCCAGTCGACCGGTCAGGCTCACCAGACCAAAGCCCAGGTAGGCCCCGAGCATGTAGATGGCCCCATGGGCCAGGTTGAGAATCCCCATGGCACCGAGCATGAGGCTCAGCCCACTGGCCATCAGAAACAGCAGCAGGCCATACTGCAGCCCGTTGACCAACTGAATCAGCAGGTAGATCGGGTCCGTCACGGCCAGCTGTCTAGCTCAGTCGGCAGTTCGAACCTGGATCCTCCAGGGCTTTGGCGGCGATGCCCTTGTAGAGATTCTGCTCACCCACCACCTGACGTAGGTAAATATCCTGAATGGGATTGTGCGCCTTGGACATGACCCAGTCGCCGCGTGGGCTGCTGATGCGAATGCCCTCTAGCGCCTTTTGCATGACTTTGGCAGCAGGATCGCCCTGCGTGGCTTTTAGAGCCTGTGCGAGTACCAACCCAGTGTCATAGCCCTGAACGGCAAAGACATCGACTGGCAGTTTGCTGACCTTTTTCCAGGCCGCACGAAAGGCTTTGTCCTTGGCATTGGGCAGTCCATCGGCATAGTGCAGCACGCTGGTAATACCCTCGGCTTCGCCTTTGAGGGCGTGCAGAATACCTTCGGTGGTGTGTCCGGTGACATAAAGCGGAATTTTGTCTTTTAGGCCCGAGCGGGCGTAGTCGAGCAGAAATTTGGCGGCTCCAGAACCGGAGAAAAAGCATGACACCGCCTGTGGTCTCGCCGCAGCAATCTGCGTGAGCAGGGGACCGAACTCGAGTTGTGGAAAGGGCAGGGTCAGGCTGGTGAGCACCTTGCCGCCATGGGCCTCAAAGCCCTGAGCAAAGGCCTCGGCGTACTCCTGGCCTGCCGTGTACTTCCAGGTGAGAAAGGCGGCCGTCTTGATGCCTCTGTCGGCCATGACTTTACCCAGCGGGTAAATGGTCTGCCAATTCGAGAACGAGGTCCGAAAGACATTCGGCGCACAGGCGGACCCCGTGAGGTCGTTGGCGCCCGCGTTGGGTATGAGCATGAGGTGGCCAGACTCACGAGCCACCTTGGCCATGCCGAGCGCGACACCGGAGTGGACCGACCCGACCAGCAGGTCCACTTTGTCTCGGGCAATGAGCCGATTGGCTTGTTCCGGGGCTTTGCTGGGGTTGGATTCATCGTCGATGGTGATGAACTCCACCGGCCGGCCAGCCCACTGGCCAGCTGACTCCTGCAGCGCCAGTCGCATGCCTTGCAAAATGGCAGCCCCTAGAGGCGCGTATGTGCCCGAGGCTGGCAGCATGACCCCGATGCGCAGCGCAGCGGGCTTGGCTTGAAGAATCCGGGGGGCAGCACCGAGCATCAGGCTGCCGGCCACGGCATGAAGGACTTGTCGACGGGCATGGTTTTTCATGCCCAACAGTTTAGCGTCCCGAACAGTGGCCGCCAGCAGCAGCCTTACCACTTCCCATGGCCAGCATCGCTGGCTCGGCCCTTGGTTTGTCGCTGGCAGCAAAGTCGAAGGACAGGCCCGTGATCAGCAGGACCCAGAACAGCCAGGGTGCGAGTCGAGAGAGTTTCATGGCATTTGTACCTTCAGTCGAATGCGGACGCCGACCATGGATCCTAAAAAGGCCATGGCAAACCAGACCCAGCCGTGCAGACTAGCCGAGGCCACGCCACCCAAAAAAGCCCCAATGTTGCAGCCAAAGGCCAGCCGGGAGGCGTAACCCATGACCAGGCCAGCAACAATGCCCGCGACCCAGTGCTGCAGGCGGAGTCGCGACAGGGTCTTGTCGGTGCTGGCTTGATGATCAGCCGACCACTTGGCCGACAAGAGCGCCCCAAAGAGTAGGCCAATGTTGGTGAGGCTGGTGATGTCCCAGAGCACGGGTTCAGCGAGTCGCTGGGCGTGAGGGGCGACACCCCAGAAGGCATCGTTGGCAAAGTTGGTGCCGAGCCCTTGGGCGATCTTGGCACCCCAGAGGCCCAGTCCATAGACAATGCCCCAGGGTTGCCCGGCCACGATCAGGTGGATGGCGTAGAGCACGGCCAAGACCAGGCCACCAATCAGCCAGCGGCGAAGGGCGGGCGAGAGCCCAGCTTCGATGGGTGGGTTGGCTGTCAGGCTGCGACGGTAGGCCAGCCAAGCCACTGCAGCGCAGCCTACGACGGTAACGAGCAGGGCGGCCCAAGGACCAAGGGCGGCGAGTAGGTCTATGCTGGCTGCATGGCCCTGCTGGTCGAAGGGGCCACCGAGCGCAAGCCAGGCGGGCTGATGGGAGGCCCCCACGGTCGAGCCCACGATGAAAGCCGGTAGAACCACCCATGACAAGGGGGCTGATGCCCCGGCCTTGTAGAGGGTTCCTGAACCGCAGCCATCGGCCAATTGCATGGCCAACCCGAACACAAAGGCCCCCAGGATCAGGCTGTAGCTGATGGGCGCCACCGCACCGACCAGCTCACCCGGATGGCTGGCCACGAGAGGCAGTGTGAGGCCAGCGGCCAGCACCATGAGCAGCATTTGACCGTAGACGCCGCGAGGGTCTTTCTGCAGGATGAGCACACGCCACCCGGTGGTAAAGCCAAATCGAAATCCCTGCAAGGCCAAGCCAAAGCCAATGCCCAGCAGCACCAGCAGGCCTGCCTGCAGGCCGGTCAAAAAGACTATGGCCAGAACACCCAAAAGGCCTGCGAGAAGCAGGCCTGTTCGTTTCAACAGCATGGACCGCCCTTTGGGAAAGAGGTTGTTAGTTTTTCATGATCCCAATGCCCTTGACTTGACGCATGAGCGCAGTCGATCGGCTGGGTTCATTGTCCATGGGCAGACCCGCCTTACTCCAGCCCACAACGGACTCGGGATACATGCGGATGTTTTTCTGACCCAGGACTTCGGAGAGAATAAACCAGTGGGTCGCAGCCCAGTGCCCCGCATTGCAGAAACTGACTTGGGGTTGTTGGCTGATCAAGCCTTCTTTCTGGGCGATGCTGCGCAGTTGCGCGGGCTCTAGTAGGCGGCCAGTGTTGGCCACAAACCATTCCTCTGAGTCCCAGTGCTTGGCCCCTGGGAGGGTGCCCCAACGGGCGGCCTGGGGGTGACGCATCTCGCCTAGGAAAAAGTCTTCGGGGCGAGCATCCACCAGCAGGGGCTTGCTGGCCGACTTGGTGAGTTGGTTGAGTTCATCGGTGCCGACCATCATGGCCTGGTTGTAGGCCAGCTTGGGTCTGCTGGGTGTGATCTTGGCTGGCTCGCCTTTTTCAAGGGGAAGCTTGGCGGACATCCAGGCACCGGTGCCGCCGTTTAGGACGGCCAATTTAGTAAAGCCCGCAGCCTTTAGGTTCCAATAAATCCGGGCTACACCGCCGAACTCGGTCGCATCGGAGCCTGACCCCGCGAGCACGATCGCCTGTTGAGGCTCCAGACCTAGACCAGCCACCAATTGGCTGAAATCGGCCAAGGGCATCACCGCGCCTGGATTCTCTTTGGGTCCCCTGAACAAGGAGTAGGGCGCCGGTCGCGAACCTGGGATGTGACCAGCGGCGTAGTTTGGTGTCTTGCCATCGGTCTGAAAGAGTTCACGGGTGTCGAGCACCACCACTGACTTGGCGTCGATCAGGGCTTTGAGTTGTTGGGCCGAGACGACGGGACCGGGCAGGCTGGCCGCGCGGGCGCCGGAGGCCAAAAGACCCATGGTGAGGATCAATAACAGGGCGAAGACAGAAGAGAGGAGTCGGGTGTTTGTAGTCATGGCAGCAGTCTAGGGTCAGATCCCAGGTTTGCTTATTCGAATTTCGACTAAGGTCTTTACCGGTGGTGCAAAGACTTGGCCAGCCGGTACCATGGGCGTCATGACCAAACTTGCTGCCAACCTCACCTTTCTCTGGCCCGAGAGGCCCTTTCTAGAGCGTTTCGCCGCAGCTCGTGCGGCCGGCTTCTCGGCCGTCGAGGTTCTGTTTCCGTACGAGGCCAGTGATGCGGTTCTGGCCGAACTGGTCACGGCTCACGAGTTACAGGTGGCACTGATCAATGCGCCCGCGGGTGACTGGGCCGCCGGTGAGCGGGGATTGGCGGCACTGGATGGTCGACAGACCGAGTTTCGACAAGGTTTTCTCAAAGCCCTAACGACCGCCGAGGCTCTGGACGTGCCGCAGATCCACGTCATGGCTGGACTCTGCGCAGCCGAGGATGCAAAGGCTCGCGCAGTCTATCTGAGTAACCTGGGCTGGGCCGCCGACCAGGCTTATGCGGCTGGCCGTGGGATCACGATTGAGCCGCTCAATGGACGGGACGTGCCAGGCTATTTTCTGAACACCATGCCCATGGGCGAGGCGATCGTCCGAGAGATGGCGCACCCAGCTCTGAAGCTGCAGTTTGATTTCTATCACCAGCAGATTCTTCACGGAGACGTTTATCGCAGCCTGGAGCGGGCCATCGATGTGGTGGGACATGTACAGATTGCTGGTGTACCGGACCGCCACGAACCCTCGACCGGTGAACTGGCCCACGACCGGCTGCTGGCTCGCCTAGATCAGTTGGGTTATGGCGGCTGGGTGGGCTGTGAATACAGACCCTCTGGGGCCAGAACCGAAGACGGGCTGGACTGGGCCAAGCCCTACCTAGTGGCCTGAGGACGCAGAGGCTTGAGATGACGGCTGACACCATGACCAGCACCCCCAGCGAATCACCCGGCATTCAGACCGCCATTTTTGGGGGTGGATGCTTCTGGTGCCTCGAGGCCGTCTTTCAACGAACCACCGGTGTCACCCGTGTGCTGTCGGGCTACATGGGCGGGCACCTGGCCAACCCCAGCTACGAGGCAGTCTGTGGCAAGCAGACCGGTCATGCCGAGGTGGTTTTGGTTGACTATCGTCCCGATCAGATTGGCTATGCCGGCTTGCTTGACATCTTTTTTACCATTCACGACCCCACCACACCCAATCGCCAGGGCAATGATGTGGGCCCTCAGTACCGGTCCATGGTCTTTGCGACCAGTGCCTCGCAGTGCGAGTTGGCGAGTCGAAAGCTAGGTGAACTTAAGTCCTCCGGCGTGAATGCGGTGACCCAGCTGGTGGATGTCTCCGATGAACACTGGCGGGTTGCGCTTGACCAGAACGCACCCGGTGGCGATTCAACTACTCTGAGGGGGGTGAGACCGGAGGCTGTCTTTTGGCCGGCTGAGTCCGATCATCACAGTTATTTCAATCGCAACCCTGGGCAGGGTTACTGCCTGTTTGTGGTGGCACCCAAGGTCATCAAGGCCCAGCAGTCGTTTCCTGCCATCGTCAAAGACTAGGGCGCAAGCCGCTCAATGACCCAGCCCGAATCGGATGAACCGGGTGCCTGGTAACGGATGCGGTCGTGCAGACGAGAGGGCCTGCCCTGCCAGAACTCATAGAGGTCAGGCAACAGCCGGTAGCCACCCCAATGCGCTGGTCGAGGAGGGGCCTCGCCCAGGGCCTGACTGAACTGGCCCTGTCGCTCCATGAGCCACTGCGCGCTCGGAATCACTGAACTCTGGGGCGAGGCCCAGGCGCCCAGTCGGTTACCCAGAGGGCGCGACTGGTAGTACCGGTCTGATTCGGCCGCGGAGAGTTTTTCGACGCGTCCTTCGATGCGTACTTGGCGTTCTAGCTCGGGCCAGAAAAACAGCAGGCTGGCCCATGGGTTGGCCGCCAGGGCCTGTCCCTTGGACGATTGGTAATTGGTGAAAAAGGCCAAGCCTCCCTCGTCGTCGACGCCACGAATCAGGACCACTCGACTGGTGGGGCGCCCTCTTGGCGAGATCGTCGACAGGCTCATGGCGTTGGGCTCGGGACACTTGGCTGCGACCGCCTGTTCCAGCCAGGCGGCCAGCTGATCTTTGGGGTTGGGTGTGACGTCGCTTAGCTCTAACGAGGCCTGGCAGTAGTCTTTGCGAATGGATTCAAGGGTGCTCATATGAATCAATCATAATGTGAAGATGGATTTCGACATCATTCCCGTGACCCCTTTTGAGCAGAATTGCTCCTTGATCATCTGCCCCAAGACCCACAGGGCCGCCCTGGTGGACCCTGGTGGAGACCTTGATCAGCTCAAGGCTGCGGCTGAGGCACGCGGCGTGGTCATTGAAAAGATTCTGCT
>JBMSJG010000050.1:0-7136 GCA_049418645.1 Burkholderiaceae bacterium
AGGAAGGTCCGGACTCCGCAGGGTAGGGTGACGGCTAACGGCCGTACGCAGCAAGTGGGTCTCGGCCCACCCAAGGCGAGGAACAGGGCCACAGAGACGAGTAATCAGCCGGCCAAGGGCATGGTTGAGGACGTGAAACGCGGTAACCTCCACCCGGAGCAACACCAAGTAGGCGCGCGAGAGGCTTGTCCTTGAAAAGGTGTCCCGCCTGATGCGCGCGGGTAGGTGGCTTGAGCCCATTAGCAATGATGGGCCTAGATGGATGGTCGTCATAGGGTCGGCCTGCTGGTCGGCCCCGTAACAGAATCCGGCCTACAGGCCCACTTCCGTTTTCTCCACCTCTAATCTTTATAAATCACTTTATCTTGTGGTTTCTAGACCCTTGATTTTGCGTGGTTTATTTTTCTGAATTGCCCTCCAAAAGCGCGCTAAGTGCTTGTTTCCTAAAGAAAAATCGGCCTGTGTCGACTTGACCTTGAGCAGCCTTTTTCTTAAAGTGGGAAATAGTGTGAAAAAGTGGAGAAAAGTGGGTTTTTGATCGACCTGCTCTGGCTCTGCCTTTTATCTGGTCAAGGGGACGCATTCGATTATGTACGCCGGCATTTCAGCACTCAATCTCGACACCAAGGGTCGGATGACGCTGCCTGCTCGCTATCGCGAGATGCTCCTGTCACAGTCCAGCGGTCAATTGGCCCTCATCGAGAGCGACGATGGCTGTCTTCTTCTCATGCCCTATGACCGTTGGCTCTCCAAGGTGGGCCAGTTGTCACCGGACGAATCTGCCGATGAGCGCAGGCGCTTCTGGCTGGGTATGAGCGACACCCCTGAGATTGATACAGCCGGCCGGGTCTTGATCAACCCGGTTCTTCGGGACGGCGCCGGCATTAGCCGTGAGGTCATGCTCTTGGGTGTTGGCGAACACTTTGAGATTTGGGATGCCAGCCGTTTGGCTACTCATAAAGAGCAGGTCCGAGCGCGCAAGATGCGAGGGCCTGCGTGATTGTTGGCTGGCTCCGAACTCCCTCACATCACAGTCCTGCTCCAAGAGGCCGTCGATGCCCTCGTTACTGATGCCCAGGGAGTTTATGTGGATGTGACTTTTGGCCGCGGCGGGCACAGCAAGGCATTGCTGGCGCGCCTAGGCCCAAAAGGCCGCTTGATTGCTCTGGATCGAGACCCCGCTGCCGCAGCCCTGGCCAACAGCCTGACCGATTCGCGGTTCTCCTTTGTGCACGCACCGTTTTCCCAGATTGGCCCCGTGTTGGCAGGGCTTGGTGTTGATCAGGTCGACGGCATTTTGGCTGATCTCGGTGTGTCGTCTCCACAGATTGACGAGGCGAGTCGTGGATTTAGCTTCATGCGGGATGGCCCCCTGGACATGCGCATGGACCCAACCAAAGGATGCTCTGCCGCTCAGTGGCTGGCGCA
Source organism: Burkholderiaceae bacterium (assembly GCA_049418645.1). Classification (GTDB taxonomy): domain Bacteria; phylum Pseudomonadota; class Gammaproteobacteria; order Burkholderiales; family Burkholderiaceae_A; genus Hahnella. Next base: position 1,429 of record JBMSJG010000050.1, read on the forward strand.
GGTGGACGTATCCGAACTAGAGGAGGTGATACGAGACTATGGCGACGAACGGCATGCTGGCCCGATTGCGCGGGCGATTGTGTCTCGCTGCGAGCAGGCAGCCCTTGGTCAGGCGGAGCCGCTGGCGCGCACCGGCCAACTGGCAGACCTTGTCTCTCAGACGGTGCGCCGCAGGCGCGGGGCGGATGCGGGGCAGCATCCCGCTACGCGCACCTTTCAGGCTATACGGATTCGTGTCAATCAAGAACTCGATGAACTCGATACCTTGCTTGAGGCGGCCTCAAAGCTGATCAAGCCAGGAGGACGGCTGGCAGTCATCAGCTTTCACTCCCTCGAGGATCGGCGCGTCAAGCAAGGCTTGCGACCCTCTCAGTCCGACCAACCCCAACGGCCGCGAGGCATGGGGCGCGGTCAGTGGGCTTTGCTGTCTGGGCTGACTTCGACCACCCGTCTTCCTGCGGACACACATGCGTCGATGCGTGAACTTCGCAAGATCAAGCCCAGTGAAGAGGAGGTCAGAGCAAATCCCCGAGCCCGAAGCGCGATTCTTCGAGTGGGAGAACGCCTGGCCTCGGGCGCAGAGCGGAGTCATCCGACTGGTCATGAGGGTCAGCCATGAGCCGGCATTGGTTTCTCGCAGCCTTACTGGTGGTCAGTGCCTTGGCGCTGGTCAACGCTCGTTATCACGAGCGCCGGTTGTTTGCTCAGATTGAACGGGCCGAGAGACAGAATCAGAAGCTGGCATCGGATATCGAGACCCTCCGAGTAGGCCTCACCAGTCTCGGGGCGCCTGCACGGTTAGATGGGCTGGTGAAGTCCAAGCTCGGATTAGAGCCGATCCGGCCGAGCCAGACGCTGGTCTATCGCGCGCAGGAGTCGCGACCATGAACCAGTCTCGAGCCCAGACCATGGGCGGAGCCCCCAAGGCGGGCCAGATTCTGACCTGGCGTGCGACTGCAGGCCGCTCCCGTTTTGTCCTGTTCTGCCTGATGGCGGCTCTGTTGGCCGTGTTGGTCCGCGCGTTTGTACTGCAACACCTGCATGTGGAGCAGTGGCAAAAACGGGCAGAAAATCGATACGAGCGTATCCGGGAGTTGCCGGCTGCCAGGGGCCGTCTGTTGGACCGTCACGGTGCAGTCATTGCGGTTAGCATCCCCGAAAACCGACTGGGCATTGTGCCGTCTCTGTTTCGGGTCGAGCATCCCAAGTTCCCGGAGCTGGCCAGACTGATTGGACAAAAGCCCGATGATCTCAAGCGGCAAATCCTATCGGCCAAGCGCTTTTTTTACCTCCCCGGTGGCTTCAATCTGGACATCACCGATCGCATCAGGGCCTTGGGTCTGCCGGGTATTGAGCTTGAGCAAGAGTTCCATCGTCACTACCCCTTGGGAGAGACGTTTGCCAATGTGATTGGCTTTACGGATGTTGATGAGCGTGGCCAAGAGGGGTTGGAGCGGGCCTTCGATACGGCACTCCGGGGAAGAGCCGGGGTAGAGCGTGTCCTGGTGGATCGTCGCAACCAGGTCTTTGGTCAGAAGCAGGCTCAGTCGGCGAACCCAGGTGGTGACCTACAGCTCTCGCTAGACGCCAATTTGCAGGCCATCACGCACATGGCAGTTAGTCAGGCACTGCAGACCCATCGGGCCAAGGGTGCTGCTGCGGTCATGGTGGATATCCGGACGGGTGAGGTGCTTGCCATGGCCAATGCACCAAGCTTCAATCCGAATGCGCGCGCGAGATTGGACCCGAATCGTGTTCGCAACCGAGCCGTCGCCGACAGCTTTGAGCCTGGCTCTACCTTGAAGCCATTTGTTATTGCCGCCGCCCTGGACGCTGGGCAGGTTCGTCCGGACAGCAAGATTCAGACGGCACCAGGTGCCATGACCATCAGTGGAAGAACCATTCGGGATGCCCATGCCCATGGTCTTCTGACGGTGACGGAAGTCCTGCAAAAGTCCAGCAATATTGGAACGGCCAAGATTGCACTAGACCTGCCATCTCAAGTCATTTACGACCGGTATCGGTCTCTTGGCTTTGGGGCCGCCTCTCCCGTGAGCCTGCCGGGTTCGGTGTCGGGCCGATTGCGGCCCTGGCAGTCCTGGGTGCCGATCGACAAGGCGACCATTTCGTATGGGCATGGCATTGCGGTCTCTCTGGTTCAGGTGGCCCGGGCTTATACGGTCTTCGCAAGGCAGGGTGATTTGGTCGACCTCAGCCTTCGGCCTGTGGAGGGCCCCGTTGAGGGACAGACGATCTTTACCCCTCAGACCGCGCGCGAGATTCGACAGATGTTGGAGTTGGCTACCGGTCCCGGTGGCACCGCCCCCAAGGCTCAGATCCCAGGCTTTCGAGTGGCTGGTAAGACGGGCACTGCTCACAAGCCCGAGGCCGGTGGCTATAGCAAGTCGCGGTACATCGCTTCTTTTGTTGGATTCGTCCCAGCGGATGTCCCCCGATATGTGATTGCGGTCATGGTCGATGAGCCCAGCGCGGGCAAGCATTACGGTGGTGACGTGGCTGCCCCAGTCTTCGCTCAGATCGCCAGTGAGAGCCTGCGTCGCCTCCAAATGTCGCCAGATCCTCGGATCAGAGTGGTGCCCAGTACCGCCTCCATTGGGGAGGGCACATGACCGACCGACCCGGCGTTCCAGCCCATAGCCTTCATCCACTGATGGTGTTTGATCAGCAGGCCGAGGCGTTGGCGCAGGCCTTGCGGCGCCTGGCACCTCAGTCACAGCTGGTTGACGAAGTGGCTGCAGCGAGCCCTGGGGATTGGCTCTGTCTCTGTCCGGGACGAACCACCGGTCTCTCGGCATTGTTACAAATGGCCCATGACCGTGGCCTTGGTCGGCTGGTCATCGATACGACAGATCAGCCCGCCCTTGAGCAGTGGCTGTTGGCGGCCCCGGCTTGGCAGCCCGAGGTCAAGACCCTGCCAGACCTGGTCAAGCGCAGGGGTGTGTTGGCGCATGCGTTTTATGGCCATCCCACCAGCGAGATGGCAGTGGTTGCAGTGACAGGTACAAATGGCAAATCCAGCGTGGCGCATGGCCTGGCCAGATGTCTGGCTGTCCAATTCGGCTCTGCCGCTAGCATCGGAACCCTCGGCATCAGCCTTCATCAATTCGCCTCGGATCGAGTCCAGAGTCAGTCGGTCGACAAACCTGAGTTGACCTCGCTGCCCGCCGTTCGACTGGCCAAGTCCTTGGCCATGCTGCGGCAAAGGGGGGTGAGGCACGTGGTCCTGGAGGCCAGTTCGATTGGTTTAGACCAGTACCGGCTGGCTGGTTGTCAGATTCGCGTGGCGGCCTTGACCAATCTGACCCGAGACCATTTGGATTATCACGGCAGTCTAGAGGCTTACGCCCAAGCCAAGCGCTTGCTTTTTCAAGCCCCCGGGCTTGCGGCTGTGGTGCTGATCAAGCCCGAGCAGCACGCGCTCCCGCAGGCCCACTGGCTGTTTGACCAGGTGGTCTCAGAGACTTCTGCGCTTGAGCAAATCCTGCTGTCGGTTCAGCAAGATGGGCGAGTGCAGATCAATGGTCTTGTCTCCTCGGTTCTCCCATCCGATGACCTGGTAGGTCGGCACAACCAAGAAAACCGTGCCGTGGCGATGGGATGTCTGAAGGCCTTGGGTGTGAGCGAAGCCGCCTGGCCTGGTTTGCTGCAGGCCTTCTGCCTGCCCGCAGGGCGACTTGAGCGTGTGGAATCGAAGGGCCTGGCCGATGAGACTCAAACGGCAGGCCAGCCATTGGTCTATGTCGATTACGCCCATACACCCGACGCTCTGGCCAAAGTCCTAGAGGCTTTGATGCCTCTGGCCAGAAAGCGGGGCGGTTTACTGCGGCTGGTCTTTGGCTGCGGGGGCAATCGGGATCGAGGCAAGCGGGCCCTGATGGGCGCGGTCGCAGCAGAGTCCGCCGATCTGATCTGGCTCACGGCGGACAATCCGCGCAGCGAAGAGCCCATGTCAATTGTGCAAGACATGCTTCAAGGTATGCGGGGCTGTCTCAAGCAGCGGGTAGTAATAGACCGAGGGCGGGCGATCGCCCACGCCATTGGCAGCGCAAGATCAAGGGACGTCATTCTGATCGCCGGAAAAGGACATGAGTCCGGGCAAATCATGGCGGACCGGACGCTGCCATTTGAGGATCAGGAGGAGGCGAAACGGGCTCTCGCATCATGGCGACCCAATCCTGGTCTGGATCAGTTGGTAGAAGGCCTGGCGGCTGCGGGACTTCTGGTGCAACCGACCGTCAGGCCCGATCCTGTTTTATTGGCCCAGGTGTCTTTGTTGGGCTTTTGTACAGACAGTCGCCAGTTACAGCCGGGTGATGTCTTTGTCGCCTTGCCGGGCGAGCGTTTTGATGGCCATGTCTTCTGTGAAGCGGTTGTTCGGGCGGGTGCTTCGGCCTTGATCGTTAGCCAGCCATTCGAGATGCCCGCGGCCTTCTTACATGTGCCCGTGATCCAGGTGACAGACACCCAGGCCGCCTTAACGCAAATGGCTGCCACCTGGCGTAACGCCTGGAGCGGCGAATTGATTGCGGTGGTGGGTTCGAATGGGAAAACCACTGTGAAAGAGATGATGGCGGCTGTCATGCGGACCAGCCATGGGGCCCAGCAGGTTCATGCAACACCTGGCAACCTCAACAACCAAATTGGTGTCCCACTAAGCCTTCTTGGCCTTCTCGGTCTACACCGCTGTGCTGTGATTGAACTGGGCATGAACCACCCCGGTGAGATACATGGCTTGGCAACATTGGCCAGGCCAAGTCTGGTGGTGATGACCAATGCCCAACGAGAACACCAGGCCTTCATGAAGACCGTCGAGGCGTGTGCCCAAGAGAATGGGCAGGCGTTGCGTTGTCTCACATCAGATGGCTGCGCAGTCTTGCCCACCGACGCTGCACACCTGCCGATCTGGCTGGATCAGGTCGGTGCATCCTGTCGACTGGTGCTGTTTGGGGCGTTGTCCGAATCAGACGGTGCGATGGCAGCACTGGATGCGGTGGCCCAACACGGTGGGGAGGCCCGCCTGGCTGCCATGGTTTGTTTTGATTCGGCCCATTCTCAAGAGACTTCAACCCGGTTCGAGATAACCGAAGGACCCACCTCGGCTCAGCATACGGCTGTGCTGCGTGGCATTGGTGAGCATTTCTCCAGAAATGCGGCCGCCGTCTTGGCTGCTGCCCGGGCGCTCTCCATCCCCGCGGACCAGGCCCTCGAGGCACTCTCGGCCTTTGAGCCCATGTCAGGACGGGGCCGAATCCATCGGTGGCCTGGTTTCCAATTGGTAGACGACAGCTACAACGCCAATCCCGATTCTGTTCGGGCAGCCATCGCGGGTTTGGTGCAACAACCTCCGCCGAGAGCCATTGTCCTGGGGGACATGGGGGAGGTGGGCGAGTGTTCAGATGTCTTTCACGATGAAGTGGTCCAGCGTGCGCACGACTGCGGGATTGAGCGAATTTGTCTACATGGGGTCGCGATGTCCGCCGCCGCTCAACGATCGGGAGTCGGTGAGGCATTCGAGTCGATTGACCGACTGGCCGAGAGCCTTCGGTCTTGGATTGAGCAGCAGAACGAACAGGGCCTTCACCCAACCGTCTGGGTCAAGGGATCAAGGTTTATGAGGATGGAGCGCGTGTCACAGGCGCTCCAGAACTGGATGACAGGACATGCTGCTCGCGCTCATTGATTATCTC
>JBMSJG010000051.1:0-7132 GCA_049418645.1 Burkholderiaceae bacterium
AAGAAGGGGCGCTCTTTGTGAACGGCGTAGAAGGCCTCGGCCTCGCCGCGCGACAGGTGACGCATTTGGGCGGCAATGATCTTCAGGCCGGCTTTTTCGAAGCGGGCATAGATTTGTCCAATAACGTTCTTGGCAACGGCATCGGGTTTGATGATCGACAGGGTGCGTTCTACGGCCATGATTTCACTTTCTTTCTTGCCAATTGGCGAAACAATTCAAAAACAAGGGTCTTCTGCAAAAACTCTGGTGGAGTTGAATTTTTTGACCGAAACCCCATCTAATGGGTTCGGGCAATACCCGTTTCAAACCAGGCTAAATCACGCTAAACGGCTTGATTTGTAACGGAAAGTCCTCAATTATAGCTTCAGCGTCTTTCTAAAGGAGATAAAAGACCATGATTCCATCGTTTAACCAAGTCGGCACCCCGGGCCGCTCCGGCCATCTTGATGCCGCGACCCAGAACCGCGTCCTGCGCAACACCTACTGGATGCTGGCTGCCACCATGGTTCCCACCGTATTGGGCGCCTGGCTTGGAACCGTCATGGGATTCTCTTTCCTGGCGGGCAGCCCCCTGCTGTCTACCCTACTCTTCCTGGGCATCGCCTTTGGCTTCTTTTACGCGATCGAAAAAACCAAGCACAGCGCCACCGGGGTCTTCCTGCTGCTGGGCTTCACCTTCTTCATGGGCCTCATGCTCTCCCGCCTCGTTGGCTTTGCCATGGGCATGAGCAATGGCGCCCAGTTGATTGGCGTCGCTGCAGGCGGCACCGGCGTGATCTTCTTTGCCATGGCCAGCCTGTCGACGGCCATCAAACGCGACCTCTCGGGCATGAGCAAGTTCCTGTTCATTGGCGTCCTGATCCTGCTGGTGGCCTCCGTGGCCAACATTTGGCTGCAGATGCCGGCCCTCATGCTCACGGTGTCGGTATTGGCCCTGGCCATCTTCTCGATCTTTCTGCTGGTGGACCTGCAGCGTGTGGTCAATGGTGGTGAGACCAACTACATCAGTGCCACGCTGGCCGTCTACCTGAACATCTACAACATCTTCAGCAACCTGTTGGTGCTGCTGATGTCACTCTTCGGTGGCAACCGCGACTAAGGCGAAGGTCGGTTTACTTCGGGGATCGAAACAAGCGATCCCAACCTGCAAACGCCCTCCTCTAGAGGGCGTTTGTCATAGGAGCGGTCATTGGAGGCAGCCGATCAAAGACCGCAATCGATTCGACGTGAGCGGTCTGAGGGAACATATTGACCGCCCCCGCCTGACTCAGTTGATAGCGGCCCTTGTGGACCAGGATTGCAGCATCCCTTGCCAGGGTGGCGGGATTGCACGAGACCATCACAATCCGACTGGGACCCTGGCCATCGAGCGACTGATTGGCCAAGGCCTCCGACAAGGCCTGTGCACCCTCTCGCGGTGGATCGATCAGGACCCGATCAAAGGCGCCCAGTGAATCCAACCAGGCACGATCCACTCGAAACAAGTCTAGGCGGCTAAAGGACATTCGCTCGCCCAGGCCATGCACCTTGGCATTGGCCATGGCCTGATCGGTCAGGGCCTGACTGCCCTCAATGCCCACCACCTGTTGGGCCCGTCGGGCGAGGGCCAGGCTAAAGTTGCCCAACCCACAAAAGAAATCGGCCACTCGGTGATGAGGTTGCACATCGAGCAAATCAATGGCCCGCTTCACCAAGACGCGATTGATGGGAAAGTTCACCTGGGTGAAATCCACCGGTGAGAACGGCATGGACAGATCAAACTCAGGCAGTGCGTAAGTCAGGGTGGGCTGGCCTGGACTGATTGGGGCTGCGGTGGCAGGTCCCTTGGGCTGCAGCCAGATCTGCACATTCCACTGCCGCTCAAAGGCCCTGCATTTTTCCAAGTCCTCCTCGGTCAGTGGGCTCAGGTGTCGCATGACATAAACCTGAGCGTTATCGCCAACAGCGACTTCCAATTGGGGAATGTCTCGCACCACCGATAGGCTGCTGATGAGGGCATTGAAGTGTGGCAGTAGCGCCGATACCTGGGGCAGCAACACTTCGCAACTGTCCATCAGGGCCACATGCCAGGTACCCTTTTCTCTAAACCCAATGAGCAACTGATCTTTTTTATCGACCCAGCGCACCGACAAGCGGGCTCGACTGCGATAGCCGAAGGAAGGTCCTCGAAGTGGGGACAAGATGGTGAGTGGTTTGATCTGGCCGATGTGCCAGAGGGCGTCTTCCAGCGCGCGTTGCTTGATGGCCATCTGCGCCTCATTGGTGGCATGCTGCATGGAGCAGCCACCACAGACGCCAAAGTGAGGGCAGCGTGGCCGAACCCGATCGGCCGACTCTCTGTGCCAATGAATCGCCCTGGCCTTGGCATAACGGGGCTGCTCTCGCAGGATTTCAACGTCCACCCGCTCCCCGGCTAGGGCCCCTGCTACAAAGATGACCTTGCCCTCCGCGTGGGCTACGCCCTGGCCCTCCAGGTCCACCGATTCGATGGTCAGGTTGGTCATGACCCGCTGCGCGCGAGGCGCACCCATGGTGCGGCGGCCCATGTCAGCTGGCCTTCTGGTCTGACCAGGCAGCCAAGAACTTCTGCCAATGCTCACCCTGCAGGGGACTCTTGGCGTCGCCAACCAGCTTGCTCAGGCTCTCTCGCACCAGATCGCATTCCTGTTGATGACTGGTGGCAGAGAGCTCGCCACGCATCAGTCGGAACCGCAGATAGAGCAGGTAGGTGTTGACCACGTCGGTTTCGCAGTAAGCGGCAACCGACTCGGCCCGTCCCTCTAGGTAGGCATCCCAGACCTTGGCCCCGTCCTCACCCAGCTTGCCTGGCAGGCCACACAGCTGGCTCATGGCATCGAGCGGGGCGTTGGCTCGGCCGGTGAAGTTGGCCAGCACGTCCATTAAATCCAGGTGCCGGTGGTGATAACGGCTCAGATAATTGTTGAATTTGAAATCGCGGTTCAGGTCACCCTGATCCCAATACGTTGGTGCAGCCAAGCCGTAGACCATCGAGCGGTAATGCAGCACCGGAGCATCGAAGCCACTGCCATTCCAGCTCACCAGCTGTGGGGTGTGTCGCTCGATGATGCCGAAGAACTGGCGAATCCGAGTGGCCTCGTCGGCATCTGCGACGCCGTAACCGTCGCCCAGGCAGCGGACTCGAAATCCGTCGGCGTCTCGAAAAGCACAGCCGACCATCCAGACGCGATGCAGGTGGTGTGGCAAGAAGGTGGATTGTCCGGCTGCCTCGCGCTCGGCCATGAGTGCGGCCACACCGTCAGCCTCAGAGCCATCGGGCGGGATCAGGCCCAGTCGACGCAAGCCAGAGACATCAGGAATGGTCTCCAGATCAAAAACAAGGGTGGGGGTCATGGGATGGGGTCAACGATTGGGTAGATAACCCAAAGGGTCCACGGGCTTGCCAGCCTTGCGGATCTCAAAGTGCAGCATGGGTTTGTCGGCGTCGGTCATGCCCAACTCGGCAATCTGCTGGCCACGCTTGACCAACTGCCCCTCCTTGACCAGGATGCTGCGGTTATGGGCATAGGCCGATAGCAGGTCACCGTCGTGCTTGACGATGACCAGGTTGCCATAGCCACGCAATCCATTGCCCGCATAGACCACCTTGCCAGCCTCGGCAGCATGAACTGCCTCACCCGGCGCACCAGCAATCGCAATGCCCTTGCGCCCACCCTCTGAGAATTGAGAAACCACCTGACCATTAGCCGGCCAGCGCCAGCCTGTCACTGCGGGACCAGCCTGCGCGGGGGTTGGCACTGATGGGTTGGTACCCACCTCACCGGGCTTGGTGACGGTAGATGGGGCCATGGCCGGCTGATTCGCTTGCGACTGGGCTTGCTGAGGCCCTGAGGCCGGCTTTTTGGGGGGCAGTCTCAGCTTGGGATCGCGAATGCGCAACAACTGACCGACGTCAATCAGATTGGGGTCACTGATCTGATTCCACTGAGCCATCTCACGCCAGTCCAAACCATGCTCCAGCGCAATCCCGGCCAGTGTGTCCCCACGCTTGACGCGATAGAAGCCATCGGGCACCGGTCCAGGATTGAGCAGACGCATGCCACTGGCGGACTGCTGCTCCAACTCCGGATCCACCGATACCGACCTAGACTCCACAGGGGCTATCCGTCCCTTTTGGGCGCAACCCACCAAAAGAACACACAGCACAGCGGCAGAGAGGCGAAGAAGCGTTTTGTTGTTATGCATCAGTTCTGGATGCCCCGAAGAATCGGGACAAAGGCTACGGACTCAAATTCAAACGTCTGGAAGGGTTGCTGCGCAAAAGGATCCAATGATCGACGGACCACCTTTAAACGCTGTTCTGGCTGACCCAATGGGGCGACCATGACTCCACCCAGCCGTAATTGTCTCAACAAATCCACCGGGATGTCAGCCATGCCCGCTGCGAGGACGATGACATCGAAAGGGCCAAGCGCAGACGCATCTACCAGGCCATCGCCCAAGACCAATCGAAGACGGGGAACATCCAGGCCAGACAGATTGTGTCGGGCCAATTCATGAAGCCCAGTGATGCGCTCCACTGAGACCACGTTGGTATACAGCAATGCCATCACCGCCGCCTGATAGCCGCAGCCGGTGCCAACCTCCAGGGCCATCTGTGGGCCATCGGGCACCTGACAGTACTCCCTGGCCAAGGCCTGTGATCTGGCCACCACATAGGGCTGAGAAATCGTCTGCTGAAAACCAATGGGCAAGGCAGTGTCCTCATAGGCGCGGGACGCCAGGGCATCGTCTACAAATCGATGACGCGGCGTCTGACCCATGGCCTGCAGAACTTCCTCGTCCGCAATGCCCTGCCTAGCGAGTCGGGCGACCATGGCGGCTCGGAGACGTTCGCTGGCCAGACCAGGGTTGTCAGAACCCTTGGGCGGCGCTTTGGAGAGGCTCTGGCTTGTGGGAGGCTTGGCGGTTGACTTGGAGACGGACTGACCCCACTTGGGGGTGTACTGCGTTGGCGGCGGCAGCGTGGCGCGCTCGCCGGGCTTCAATGCAGGCCGCTTAGCCAAGTGCCCACCTCATCGGTCGCCTGATCGTCACCCAGGTCTACTCGTAGCGGTGTAACCGATGCATAGCCATTGGCCAGGGCATGAAAGTCGGTGCCCGGTCCGGCATCTCGCTGGCCGCCTGGTGGGCCGACCCAGTACATGGTCTCGCCGCGAGGCGAACTGGCAGTGACCACGGGCTGCGCAAAATGCCGTCGACCCAACCGACTAAGCACCAGCCCCTTCAAATCGGATGGCATCACGCTGGGGATGTTGACATTCAGGAGCCGCGGCTCCGAAAACGGTTTCTCAAGAAGGCCTCGCACCACGCGCTTGGCGACCACTACGGCGGTCTCTAGATGATCAAAGCCCCGGTCAGCCAGCGAGAAAGCGACCGAGGGAATGCCCAACAGATAGCCTTCCATGGCCGCGGCCACGGTTCCTGAATACAGCGTGTCCTCGGCGACGTTCTGGCCATTGTTGATGCCAGAGACCACCAGGTCAGGCCGTTGCCTGAGAAAACCGGTCACCGCCACATGAACACAATCGGTGGGCGTGCCATTGACATAATGAAACCCACTGGCTGACTGCCTCACATAAAGCGGTCGGTCTAATGTCAGTGAGTTGCTCGCCCCGCTTCGATCCGCCTCCGGCGCGACCACCGTGACCTGGCCAAACTCAGCCATGGCCTGGGCCAACGCGGCGATGCCAGGCGAAAAATAACCATCATCGTTGGAGACCAGAATCTGCATCAGGCCTGTGCCTCGGGCCAGTCCCGAATGTAGGCTTTGAGCATCTTGTTCTCGAAGCTCTGGGCCTCCAAGACAGCGCGGGCCACGTCATGAAAAGAGACCACACCCATCAGCATCTGGTTATCCATGACCGGCAGGTAGCGCTCGCCGCAGTCGTTCATGACCCGACGCAATTCATCGACGGACATGTCTGGCAAGGCCAGTGTCGGGCTCTTGTTCATCACGTCACCCACCCGAATCTCCGACATGGTCGGTGTCGGGCCAATACGCTGCTCCCTTTGCCGGGCCGCGAGAACCCGCAGCACTTCCCGGAAAGTCAGCATGCCGGCCAGGCGGCCTGCCTGCATGACCACAACCGATCCAATGTCGTTCTCGGCCATGGTGATCACTGCGTCTGACAGCAAGGTCTCTGGGGCCACTGTGAACAGGGTTGAGCCTTTGACTTTTAAAATTTCGGCGACTTTCATCGGCGGGTCTCCTTGGCTGCTCTTGTTGTTCTGCGCCTCATGCTAGCACTGGCTCCATCAATTGTCGGCATGGAGGCTGTCAGCAGGGCCCCCAGCAGGAACAGCCACCAACTGAGGTAAGTCCAGATCAGGAGAAGAGGCACCGCAGCCAATGGTCCATAGACCTGTCGGTAGGTCGGCAAAGCCCCCAAGAGACTGCCGAAGAGTTGCTGGGCGGACTCCGTGAGGACTGCTGCAAACAGCCCTCCCACCATGGCATGACGCATCAAGACCGTGGTGTTAGGCAGGTAGCGGTAACAAAGGCCGTAAGTCAGCCACGTGAGCAGCAGGTTCATCCAGTCCCACCAGGCCATGCCACCCACCGAGAACAGACGCACATGGCCGGAGGCCAGCCAAGACAGGCCAGCCGTTCCAGCCCCGGCCGCCAAGGGTCCCACGATGATCGCCGCCCAGTAAATCAACAGCCGCTTGATAAACGCCCTGGGACGGGAGACCTGCCAGATCAGGTTTAGCGTCTTGTCCAGCGTCAGCATCATCACGGTGGCCGTCAGGGCCAGAAAGACAAAGCCCACCAAGGACAGACTGGCCGCCTTGCGAACAAACTGTTCCAGGTAACGCGAGAGTTGGCTGCCAACACCATCGGGCAGAAAATGCTGCACGATGAGTTTCTGAAGTGCGACACGGATCTCATCAAAGACTGGAAAGCTGGTGACCAGGGCTAACGAGACAGTGATCAGCGGCACCATGGCCAGCAGCCAGCTAAAGCTCAGGCTGGCGGCGGCCTGGCCCAGCCGCAGCTCATCGGCCCGGCGCCAGACGGTCATCAAAAATGAATTTCCAATGCTGCGCATGATCTGCCTATGATATGGCGCATGAGCCAAACCAATCTGCT
>JBMSJG010000052.1:0-7097 GCA_049418645.1 Burkholderiaceae bacterium
CACCACCCCGACAAGCCCATTCACAAACGGAGTCCCACATGAACCACGCCCAACTCGAATCGACGATCAACGCCGCCTGGGAAGACCGCGCCAAGCTCAGCCCGGCCAATGCACCGGCTGATATTCGCGAGGCGGTGCAGACCGTCCTCAACGCGCTGGATGCGGGCCAGGTTCGCGTCGCCGAAAAACTCGGTGGCAGCTGGACCGTCCACCAGTGGATCAAGAAGGCCGTGCTCCTGTCCTTCCGGCTATCAGACAATGCCCCGGTCTCGGGTGGTGACCTGCAGTTCTATGACAAAGTGCCCACCAAATTCGAGGGCCTCTCAGCTGAGACCATGCGGTCCATGGGCGTGCGGGTGGTGCCGCCTGCGGTGGCTCGCCGTGGTTCCTTTCTGGCCAAGAATGTGGTCCTGATGCCCTCCTACGTCAACATCGGCGCCTACGTGGACGAGGGCACCATGGTTGACACCTGGGCGACCGTCGGCTCCTGTGCCCAGATTGGCAAGAACGTGCACCTATCGGGTGGTGTGGGCATTGGTGGCGTGCTGGAGCCGCTTCAGGCCAATCCCACCATCATCGAAGACAACTGCTTCATCGGAGCTCGCTCAGAAGTGGTCGAGGGTGTGATCGTCGAAGAGAACAGTGTCTTGTCCATGGGCGTCTTTATCAGCCAGTCCACACGCATCTACGACCGCACCACCGGCGAGATTCATTTTGGTCGTGTACCAGCCGGCAGCGTGGTGGTACCCGGTAGCCTGCCCTCCTCTGACGGCAAGTACGCCCTGTCGTGTGCGGTCATCGTCAAGCGGGTCGATGCGCAGACCCGTGCCAAGACCAGCATCAACGACCTGCTTCGGGGGGACTAATTGAGCGGGTCCGACCAGACCGCCGTTAGGCTCTACGGCCTGACCACCTGCGACACCGTCCGCAAGGCGCGTCGCTGGCTGGCCGAACACAACGTGCAGGTGAGCTTCATTGATTTCAAGAAGCAGCCGCCAGATCGTGAGCTGCTGCTGCAGTGGCTCAAGCACCTGCCTTATGACAGCCTGCTCAACACCCGAGGCACCACCTGGCGAAAACTCGACGAGACCGTGAAGAAATCCATTGTTGACCAGGCCTCAGCCATTGACCTCATGCTGGCCCAGCCTTCCGTGATCAAGCGACCTGTGCTTGAATGGTCAGATCAATTGGCAGTTGGATTCTCGGACTCTCTCTACCAAGGATTTTTCTCGTGACCGATACCCTGGCGCTGGCCAAAGCCCTGATCTCCAAACCCTCGGTAACCCCTGCTGATGCAGGCTGCTGTGAATTGCTGTCCGAGCGACTCAAGCCCCTGGGCTTTCAGACCGAGATCATGCCCTTTGGCGAGGTCACCAACCTGTGGGCTGTCCGAGAAGGTGGTCGTCCTGGGCCAACCCTGGTGCTGGCCGGTCACATCGATGTCGTCCCACCGGGCCCCCGTGAGGCCTGGCAGTCAGATCCCTTTGAGCCCACCATTCACAACGGTGAACTGGTCGGCCGTGGCGCGGCCGACATGAAGTCGTCCATCGCCGCCTTTGTCACCGCCTCCGAACGCTTCATCGCCAAGCATCCCAGCTTCGCCGGCCGTCTGGCCTATCTGGTCACCTCCGACGAAGAGGGCCCAGCCATCGATGGCACGGTCCAGGTCCTGCGTGAACTGGTTCACCGTGGCGAGCAGCTCAATTACTGCATCGTCGGCGAGCCAACCTCCACCAAGACGCTGGGCGACATGATCAAGAACGGTCGTCGTGGCTCGCTGTCTGGCCAGCTCACCATTTTTGGTCAGCAAGGGCATGTGGCCTATCCGCACATGGCCGAGAACCCCATCCATCGATTTGCACCAGCCCTGGCCGACCTGGCTGCGATTGTCTGGGACGATGGCAACCAGTACTTCCCGCCCACCACCTGGCAGGTCTCGAATCTTCATTCGGGCACCGGTGCGACCAACGTCATCCCTGGCTCTCTGACCGCCTCCTTTAATTTTCGATTTGCCACCGTGAGCAGCCCCCAGAGCCTGAAGGACCGACTCGAGGCCGTACTTCAGCAGCACGACCTGCGCTACAGCATCGACTGGAACCTGGGCGGCGACCCCTACCTCACACCAGCGGGCACGCTCTGCGATGCCATGAGCCAGGCGATCGAACAGGTGCAGGGCATCAAGCCCGTCTTGTCGACCACCGGTGGCACCTCGGATGGCCGATTCATTGCCAAGCACTGCCGTGAGGTCATCGAATTTGGCCCACCGAACGCCACCATCCACCAGGTCAACGAGCGGATCGCCGTGGCGGATTTGGAGCCCTTGAGCGCCATCTATGAGCGCGCCATCGAAAAGCTCTTGGTTGAACTTCCCGCAGCCTGAGCCTCAGTGTCTCGCTGACTGGCGAGACTGGCTGACCGACGCCCTGCCCCAGGCCAACTGCCAACTGGGCCAAGGCACCCTGGACCCGTACGACGAGGCTCACTGGCTGCTCATCAGGGCATTGGGCTGGTCCTTTGATGCGGGCGCAGATCAACTTCAACGACCGCTTGAGCCATCGGAGCAGCAACGACTCAAGGACGTCATGCACCAACGGCTGGTCAAACGGCAGCCCACTGCTTACATACTTGGCGAGGCCTGGCTCATGGGAGAGTCCTTTGCCTGTGACCGCCGTGCCATCATCCCGCGCTCGTTTATCGCCGAGTTTCTGGTGGGGCCTCGCCTGCCAGGTCTCCACCATCCTGTGCGGCGTATCCTCGAGCTGTGCACGGGTGGCGGCAGTCTGTCGATCCTGGCGGCCAAGGCCTGGCCGAACGCCAGCGTCACCGCCACTGACTTGGATCCGGATGCCCTTGACCTCGCCAGAGAGAATGTCATGCGCCATGGTCTGGACAAGCGCATCACGCTGGCCCAAGGAGACCTGTTCAAGGCCCTACCACCGGACGATGCACCCTATGACCTGATCCTGTGCAACCCGCCCTACGTGCCCACCCGCAAGACCAATGCACTGCCAGCCGAGTTTCGCGCGGAGCCCCATGCAGCCTTTGAAGGCGGACCAGATGGCATGGACCTGGTGCGTCGCATCCTGCAGGAGCATCCCTCGCACCTGGCACCTGGCGGACTCTTGGTGGTCGAGATTGGCCACGAAGCGGCCGCCTGTCAGCAGCTTTTTGAGAGAGAATTTTCCACACTCACGCCCCGGTGGCTGCCAACGGCCACCGGCTCACAACAAGTCTTTGCACTAGGAGAACACCTGTGATCACCCTGTACACCTGGGCCACCCCCAATGGCAAAAAGATCTCCATCCTTCTCGAGGAACTGGGCCTTGCCTACAAGGCGGTGCCCATCGACATCGGCAAAGGTGATCAGTTTGACCCCGACTTTCTCAAGATCAGCCCCAACAACAAGATTCCGGCGCTGGTCGACAGCGAAGGACCAGATGGCAAGCCCATCTCGCTCTTTGAATCCGGCGCCATCATGCTCTACCTGGCCGGCAAGACCGGTCGGTTTTTAGGCAAGACCGATCGAGAGCGCTACGAGGTCTTGCAATGGCTGATGTTTCAGATGGGGGGCCTGGGCCCCATGCTCGGACAGGCCCATCACTTCAGGCTCTATGCCCCCGAGCAGATTCAATACGCCGTCGATCGCTACACCAAAGAGGCTCATCGGCTCTATGGCGTTCTCGACAAGGCCCTGGCCAAAACAGGCTACCTGGCCGCCGGGCAGTACACCATTGCTGACATGGCCTGCTGGCCTTGGACGGCCTCACACAAAAACCAAGGAGTCGACCTGGATCAGTATCCCAACGTGCTCAAGTGGTTTAACAAAATCAACGAGCGCAAGGCGGTGCAGAAGGGCCTGTCCCTCTTCGCAGACCTTCGCAAGCCACTGACCGACGACAAGGCCAGGGCCTTGCTGTTTGGTCAGACCGGCAAGGCCTGACGCCAGTCTGATTTACTGCAGCTTGCCGCTGCCAGGCTTGGCCACAAAAGGCAGGCTCACGACCTCAATGCCCTCGTCCTGCAAGGCCTGGGTCTCTTCGGCCGTGGCCTGTCCCATGATCATGCGCTCGGGTGCCTCTTGGTAATGAATTCGCCGGGCTTCTTCTGGAAAGTCGCGACCCACGTCATCGGCACTCTCGACCAAGGCCCGAGCCAGCTCCAGGAGGCGCTGCTGGACCAGGGCCCTTTTATCGCCGAGTGAGTGAACTGGTGCTGGTTGAGACCGGCCAGATGCTGGGGCCTCTTCAGATGCGGCCGGATCAAACGATGGCTGAGCGGATCGATCGTTCAAGGCCGAGGTAGAGGTCTGAATGTGAGGAGCCGATGGCAATCGGACAATGTCCAGACCGTCGCAGACCGGACAGGTCAACAGACGCTGCGCCCTTTGATCCTCGCAGGATTCCGATGACTTGAACCAGCCCTCAAAACGATGGCCAGCAGAACACTGTAAATTGAACACCTTCATGATGAGCAAGCCCTTGACGAATCCCGCCATTGTAAGCGCCCAAGAGGCGATGGGCGCCTTGCATCGCTTCGACACGGTCATTGACGTTCGCACGCCGGCCGAGTTCGAGGAAGACCATCTACCCAGTGCCATCAACCTGCCCGTTCTGGACAATGCCCAGCGAATCCAGGTTGGCACGCAGTACAAGGGCGATGCCTTCACAGCCAAAAAGATTGGCGCGGCCCTCATGTCCCGTAACATCGCCGAGCACCTGGCGTCAGCTCTGATCGACAAGCCCAAAGACTGGCGACCACTGGTCTATTGCTGGCGAGGGGGCAACCGCAGCGGTGGGCTGGCAACCGTGCTGGCCAAGATTGGCTGGCGGGTCAGCCTGCTAGAGGGCGGCTACAAGGCCTATCGAAGTCTGGTCATCGATCAACTTCCCCGCCTCGTCGAGCAGCATCAGTTTCGCGTGGTCTGCGGACCCACTGGCTCGGGTAAAACCAGGCTCCTCAAGGCCTTGGCAGCCCAGGGCCGGCAGGTCTTGGACCTTGAGGATCTGGCCTGCCATCGAGGGTCGTTACTCGGAGCCGAGCCAGACCGTCCGCAGCCCAGTCAGAAGGCCTTTGAATCCCTGATCTTCGAGGCACTTGGCCGAATGAAGACCAGCGAGCCGATTTTTGTAGAGTCCGAGAGCAAGAAGGTGGGCAACCTGCATGTGCCCGACGAGCTCATGCAACGCATGCGGGCCAGCGACTGCATACAGATTGACATGCCGATTGACCAACGCGTCAGACTGCTCTGCGAGGAGTACGCCCACTTTCTGAGTGACCCACGGCCCTTGCAGCTGCAATTCGACAAGCTCATCGACCTGGCCGGCCACGCCACCGTGGACCGCTGGCGCCAGCTTCTAGCCGATCAGAACTGGAACGGGCTGGTACAGGATCTGCTGATTCACCACTACGACCCCGCCTATCAGCGCTCGATCAAGAGAAACTTCCAGAGGGTCGTGCAGGCCCAGCGACTGCCGATGGCTTCAGTGGAACAGGCTGATTACGAGGCAGCAGCCGCCAGCTTGTCGGCGTAACGCTTGACCTTGAGCCTGGGCTCTAGGTCGCGCAGCCAACGGGTGGTGGCCTGCTCTCGCTCGTAGTTCTGAACAAACTCATAGGCCTGACCAAGACGCTGGTTGACCAAGGGGGCCTGGGCGCTGTCGAGGCGCTGACCCACCAGTACAAAAGCCGCCACGCTGGCATCGGCCGGCAGCGTCACCACATCGCCCGACCGCAGTCGCAGCTGAGACGAGAAAATCTTCTGGGCCAGTGCCGAGACATCGGCTGGCTGTCGGAGCCCCAGTTGGCTGCTGGCCTGTGCCAGGTTGCTGCGCGCCAGTGCAACCAGTCGACCCTCTAGTGGCAGGCCGGCCAAGTCAGCCGTGGCTGCTGCGGTCTTGAGCTTGTCGGTCTGTGCGCTCAACCAGGCCTGTGCCGCAGCGACCGCTTTTTTAGAGCCCTCAGCCTGAAGCCAATCGGCCTTGAGGCGATCCATCACGCTGGCCATAGGCAGCAACTGACCAGGTGCGTGGGCGAGGACCCGGGCGCTGACATAACGCCGATTGGGTAATTCCAAGGCCTCGGTGTTTCGTCGATCGGCAATGGTCTCCGCAGAAAACACCTTTGATCGGAAAGTGGCCTCCTGAAGAACCGCTAGCACAGCAGCTGGCAGACCAGCCTGACTGGTTCGACCATCCCGCGACAGTCCCTTGACCTGAGTCACCTGAAGCTTGAGTTCTTTGGCCACGGACTCAAAGGTGTCGCTCTGCTCGTAGACCAGGTTGGTAAAGCGCTCGATCTGCTCAGCCGATGTAGGCGAGGACAGCACCACCAACTCCAAGTCGATGCGCTCTGGGGTCTGGTAGAGGGCCTGGTTCTCCTGATAGAAGCGCTCCAAGTCTCCCGTCTGTGGCGTCAGGCCCTTGCGGTAGTCAGCGGCTGAAAAGATCTGAAGTCGAATCTGCCGGCTCTCGGTGTCCAGCTGGGCCAACCGACGCGCCAGGCTGCGCGAAGCAATCGCTGAATCGGACAGTGCCCTGGGTAGCATCTCGGTGGCCAAATCGCTGCGCAGATTGGCCTCGAACTGATCAGTGGTCAGACCGCGCTGCGCCAAAAAAGCCTTGGCGGTCTCCAGATCGAAGCGGCCTTGCTTCTGAAACTCGGGGATCCCTGCGATGACCGATTTGATGGTCTCATCACTGGGCGCCATGCCACGTTGAGAGGCCGCCACCGCCATCATGCGATCGACGATGAGCCGATCCAGACTGGCCGTTCGGGCAGCCGGCGTGTCGAGGGCACCCACCGACACCTGTCTACCCAGCTGCGCCACGAGTCCATCGAGCGTGGCCCGGTGGGCGCGTTCCCAGTCGGAGCGCTCAATGCGCTGACCATCGACGGTCGCCAGAGTGAGCTTCCCCGCACCAGGGGAGATCAAATCCCATGCACCCACCACCACAAAGGACGGGACGATGAAGAGCAGCAGGACAAACTGAAGAATGCGGCGGTGACCGCGAATGAACTCGAGCATGAGAAAAATTGGCGGAGCGGACGGGACTCGAACCCGCGACCCCCGGCGTGACAGGCCGGTATTCTAACCGACT
>JBMSJG010000053.1:0-6901 GCA_049418645.1 Burkholderiaceae bacterium
GGTGACGTGTCTGCCTTCGTGCCGACCAACGTGATTTCGATTACCGACGGACAGATCTTCCTGGAAACCGACTTGTTTAACTCCGGTATCCGCCCAGCGATCAACGCCGGTATCTCGGTGTCTCGAGTCGGTGGTGCTGCCCAGACCAAGATCATGAAGCGTAAAGACACCGGTGCTGGTGTCCGTCTGGCCCTGGCCCAGTACCGTGAATTGGCTGCGTTTGCCCAGTTCGCCTCTGATCTGGACGAGGCCACCCGCAAGCAGCTCGAGCGCGGCAAGCTGGTGACCGAGCTCATGAAACAGGCCCAGTATCAGCCGATGCGTGTCTGGGAGATGGCCCTGACGTTGTTTGCGGTCAACAACGACTACATGGACGGTGTGGATGTGTCCAAGGCCGGTGCCTTTGAGCGAGCTCTGCGTGACTTCATTCGCTCCAAGCATGCTGCACTGGTGGACGCCATCGAATCGGCCAAGGACCTGTCCAAGGAAAACGAGGCTGCTTTGCGTGCGGCCATTGAAGCGTTCGTCAAGACAGGCGCTTACTAAGGAACTGGCATGCCCGGCTCAAAAGAGATTCGAAACCAGATCAAGAGCGTGCAAAACACGCGCAAGATCACCAAGGCCATGGAGATGGTTGCCGCATCCAAAATGCGGCGAGCCCAGGAGCGCATGCGTGCAGGCCGGCCTTACCTATCAAAGGTGAAGTCGATTTGTGCCCACCTCAGCCATGCAACGCCTGAATATGTGCACCCGTTCATGCAGGTCCGCCAAGACATTCGCACGGTTGGCCTGATTGTGGTGACCACTGACAAGGGACTGTGTGGCGGTCTGAACACCAACATTCTTCGGGCGGTCATGACCAAGCTCAAAGAATGGGATGCTGCTGGCATCAAGGTCCGTGTCACGGTCTTTGGCAACAAGGGCAATGGCTTTTTCAACCGTATCGGGGGCAACGTGGTCTCTCATGCGGTCCAGTTGGGCGATGCGCCCCGTCTCGAAACCCTGTTGGGCCCCATGAAGGTTCAGCTCGATGACTTCGCAGCTGGCACCATCGACGCTCTCTACCTGGCCTCGAGCGATTTCATCAACACGATGAAGCAAGAGCCCAACCTTCGCCAGATTCTGCCCCTGACCGACGAGATCGAGGATGGGTTTGTGCCGGCGAACACCTGGGACTACCTGTATGAGCCGGATGCCCAGGCGGTTCTGGATGAGTTGTTGGTTCGATATGTTGAATCGCTGATCTACCAGTCTGTGGCTGAGAACATGGCCTGTGAGCAGAGCGCTCGAATGGTGGCCATGAAGTCCGCCTCAGACAACGCCAAAAAACTGATCGACGAATTGCAACTGTCGTACAACAAGGCCCGTCAGGCCGCGATTACCAAAGAGCTGTCAGAAATTGTTGGGGGAGCTGCCGCGGTTTAACCCGTTGCGCTCCCAGGATTTATTCAACCGGATACCAAACTGAGGAACCGAAGATGAGTACTGCACAAGGCAAGATCGTTCAGTGTATTGGCGCTGTGGTGGACATTCAATTTCCCACCGAGGCCCTGCCAAAGGTCTATGACGCACTGACCCTGGATGCGAGCGCTGAACACCCCCTGGTCGAAAAAGGCCTGACATTCGAGGTGCAGCAGCAGCTTGGTGATGGCGTGGTTCGCACCATTGCACTGGGCTCCTCCGACGGCATTCGCCGTGGGATGCTGGTCAACGGCACGGGCAAGGGCATCTCGGTGCCCGTTGGTGAAGGCACACTTGGTCGGATCATGGACGTCCTCGGTCGCCCCATCGATGAAGCCGGACCCGTCAAAGCGGACGAGCTGCGTGAAATTCACCAGTCCGCTCCCAAGTTCGCAGACCTGTCGCCTTCCGTTGAGCTGCTCGAAACCGGCATCAAGGTGATTGATTTGATCTGCCCGTTCGCCAAGGGCGGCAAGGTGGGTCTGTTCGGTGGTGCCGGTGTGGGCAAGACCGTCAACATGATGGAGCTGATCAACAACATCGCCAAGCAGCACTCGGGTCTTTCGGTGTTCGCCGGCGTGGGTGAGCGTACCCGTGAGGGCAACGACTTCTACCACGAGATGAAGGACTCCAACGTGTTGGACAAGGTCGCCATGGTGTTCGGCCAGATGAACGAGCCTCCTGGTAACCGTCTGCGTGTGGCGCTGACCGGTCTGACCATGGCCGAGCGTTTCCGTGACGAGGGTCGTGACATTCTGTTCTTCGTGGACAACATTTACCGATACACCCTGGCTGGTACCGAGGTGTCCGCTCTGCTGGGCCGTATGCCATCGGCGGTGGGTTATCAGCCGACCCTGGCTGAAGAAATGGGCCGACTGCAGGAGCGCATCGTGTCGACCAAGGTTGGCTCGATTACCTCCATTCAGGCGGTCTACGTTCCCGCCGACGACTTGACCGACCCCTCGCCTGCAACGACCTTCGCCCACCTGGATGCGACGGTTGTGTTGTCCCGAGACATCGCCTCTCTGGGTATCTACCCCGCTGTGGACCCCCTGGACTCGACCTCCCGTCAGATCGACCCCAACGTGGTTGGCGACGAGCACTACACTGTCACCCGTCGTGTACAGGCGACTCTGCAGCGTTACAAAGAGCTGCGCGACATCATCGCGATTCTGGGCATGGACGAACTGTCACCCGAGGACAAGCTGATCGTGGCTCGCGCTCGTAAGATCCAGCGATTCTTGTCACAGCCCTTCCACGTGGCCGAGGTCTTTACTGGCTCGCCTGGCAAGTACGTCACCCTGAAAGAGACCATTCGTGGTTTCAAGATGATTGTGGATGGTGAGTGCGACGCTCTGCCCGAGCAGGCCTTCTACATGGTCGGCGGCATTGACGAGGCATTCGAAAAAGCCAAGACCCTCCAGTAAAGCCCGAAAAGGACCCTAGTTATGGCCACTATCATGGTCGACGTTGTGAGCGCTGAAGAGAGCGTCTTTTCGGGTGAGGCCGATTTTGTGGCCTTGCCTGGTGATCAGGGTGAGCTGGGTATTCTGCCGGGCCACACCCCGCTGATCACCCGTATTCGCCCTGGCGCCGTTCGCATTCAGTCCAACGGCAAGGAAGAGCTGATCTTCGTGGCTGGCGGCATCTTGGAGGTTCAACCCAAGGCGGTCACGGTATTGGCCGACACGGCGATTCGCGGTGACGATCTGGATGAGGCCAAGGCCGAGGAGGCTCGTCGCAAGGCTGAAGAGGCTCTGGCCAATCGCTCAACGGACATCAATTACGCGGCAGCACAGGCCGAGCTGTCAGAGGCCATGGCCCAGCTGGCAGCCCTTCGCAAACTGCGGGGTAAGAAATAACTCAGGCCCTTCAAAACGACCTCTTCCTGCGGGCGCTCAAGCGTCAGCCGGTTGAGCGAACTCCAGTCTGGCTCATGCGCCAGGCTGGTCGGTACCTCCCCGAGTACAACGCCACTCGCAAACAGGCGGGCAATTTTCTTAATCTTTGTAAAACGCCTGAGCTGGCCTGTGAGGTGACCTTGCAGCCCATCGATCGGTATGGATTCGATGCGGCCATCTTGTTTTCTGACATCCTGACGATCCCAGACGCACTGGGGCTTGGTCTGCACTTCGTGGAGGGCGAGGGCCCCCGGTTTCACAAAAAGATTACCTGCGAACAAGATGTGGCGGAGTTGCCAGCGGTGGATGTGGCAGATTCGCTTGGGTATGTGGCCGATGCGGTCTCGTTAATTCGCCGCGAACTCGATGGCCGAGTACCGCTGATTGGGTTTTCTGGCAGCCCTTGGACCTTGGCCTGCTACATGATCTCCGGTGGCAGCAGTGGTGACGATTTTCTCAGTGTTCGCAAATGGCTTTACAGTCGTCCGGACTTGGTTCACTCGGTCATCGATCGTCTGACTCAGCTGGTAATCGATTATTGCGATATGCAGGTGCGAAGTGGTGCCCAAGCCATCATGCTGTTCGACAGCTGGGGCGGGCTGCTGGCTGACTCCCACTTCGACCAATTCTCCCGTCGTTCCTTGCAGACCATCGTAGAGACCTTGCGGCGGCGACACCCCGACACGCCTACCATCGTGTTTGTCAAAGGCGGTGGCCAGTGGCTGGAGTCGATCGCTGCAACAGGGTGTGATGCCGTGGGCTGTGACTGGACGGTGAACTTGGCCCAAGCCCGTGCCCGGGTCGGCGACCGGGTGGCCTTGCAGGGCAATCTGGACCCAGCGGTATTGCTGGGCAGCCCCGAGCATGTCGCGGTTGAAGTGGCTCGAGTCATCGAGAGCTTTGGTCAGCGCGGGTCTGGTGTCGGCCACGTTTTTAACTTGGGCCACGGCATTTCGCAGTTCACGCCGCTCGACAACGTTTCGGTCTTGGTGGAGACGGTGGCCAAGGCCAGCAGACGTCTGGCTTAGCCGTTCAGCGCACCAGTCGGGGGCGCATTATTCACAGCTGTCGAGACGAAGGGCTTGTCGTACTAGACTAAAGCTCAGTGTCAAAATAAAAACATAAGCCGCTGATTTATATAGTTTTATTTTTATAAACCAGCCAGACTCCTTTTGCGGTGCGAAAATACGACACCGCAACGCCCCCGCGCCACTCATAGTTGCTCACAGAGTTATACACAGCCTTGGACCTGCCCATCCAGCCGCCTACTCATCCAACCGACCAGCAGAGAAATCCCCCTGAAGACTGCCTGCTGGTGGCAGTGGACAGCCCCGGCGTTGGTCTGTTGAGTTATCGCCAGCCCGATGAAGCGGCCACCATCGGGGATTGGGTCATCGTACCGGTGGGCAGTCGGCAGCTGGTGGGGCTGGTGGTTGACCTTGGCCCTCCGCCGGAGGGCGTGACGCTTAAACAGGCTGTGGTCCGTTGCACCGACTTGCCGTCTTGTGGCCGTGAAGACCTGGACTATATAAAGTTTGTGTCGACTTACTATCGACGCCAGATAGGCCAAACAGTCGGCACCATGGTGCCAGCCTGGCTTCGCCAGCCAGCGATCTTTGAGCAGCGCGTCACCAAAAAGGGGCTGGCCCCCAGTCGATTGCAGCGCCTGCTGGCCAAGCCCGTGCCAACCTTTCGGGATCTGGTCTTAGCCAATCAGGATGTCGTTGAGTCTGGCCCCCCGGCACTGGCACCCCAAGTGGAACACCCGGGCCTGACGGACCAGCAGCGAGCGGCGCTGGCGTTTTTGTCTTCTCAGGACCGCCCCACACTCTTGTACGGTATTACCGGATCGGGCAAAACCCAGGTCTATTTATCCATGATGGACAGGCTCTTGGCCGAGCAACCAGACGCTCAAATCCTGCTGCTCGTTCCAGAGATCGGACTCACGCAGGCCTTGATCCATCGACTGGCCAGGGCATTTCCCGATCAGACCGTTGCTGTCCTACACAGTGGACTGGCCGATCAGGCCAGAGCTCACCATTGGCTCAATGCCGCTACCGGACGGGCGCGCCTTGTGGTGGGCACTCGAACGGCTATTCTCTGCCCGTTACCACGCTTGGGTTTATTGGTCGTAGACGAGGAGCATGACCACTCGTATAAACAGCAGGAAGGGCTGCGATACTCGGCCCGGGACTTAGCCGTCTGGCTTGCTGACCAAAGGCGGATTCGTTTGATCCTGGGTAGCGCGACGCCAAGCCTGGAATCGAGGGCTCAGGTTGAACGAGGGCGATATGGCTTGATTCAGTTGACCGAGCGGGCCACCGGCGCATCGCCAGCGACGGTTCAGCTGGTTGACTTGATTCGCGACAAGCCCATTGATGGACTGGCCCCAAGTGTCTGGGCCGCGATTGAACAGGCCTTATCAGCCGGTCAACAGGTCTTGGTCTATGCGAATCGACGGGGTTGGGCACCGGTTTTGGCCTGCACAGCCTGCGGCTGGCAGCAGATGTGCAAGGCCTGCCACGTCCCCTCGGTCTTGCACAAGATGGATGGCCGCTGGCGATCCATTTGTCACCACTGTGCCGCCACAACCCCCATTCCAAGGGCCTGCCCTGATTGTGGCGCCCCAGAGTTGGAGCCGATGGGCAGAGGCTCACAACGCCTGGAGGCTGCTTTGGCACAGCGGCTGCCCGAGGCCCGGCTGCTGCGCCTAGACCGAGACGCGATGACCAGCGCGACCGCTTTGACAAATGCCCTGGACCAAGTGGCTCGCGGGGAGGTCGATTTGATCATTGGCACCCAGATGGTTGCAAAGGGGCACGACTTTCCCATGCTGGCCTTGGTCGTGGTGGTGGACGCCGATCAGCAGCTCTACAACCCCGACTTCAGAGCCCCGGAGTGGCTACTGGCCAATCTGTTGCAGGTGGCTGGACGGGCTGGGCGGCATGCTGAGAAGGGCCAAGCCGGTTTGGTATTGGTCCAGACACGTTATCCAACCCATCCCCTGCTGCAGGCCATGTCGACAGCCGATCCCGCTGCACGCGAGGCCGCTTGGCAGGGTCTGCTGGAGGATCGCAAAGCGGCTGGCTTGCCACCCTTTGGGCATTTGGCGGCGATTCGATTCAGCCATCGGGACATGGGAATGGCCCAGTCAAAGGGCATCGAACTGGTCGAGCATGTTCGACGTGAATTGGTTGCAAAGGACTTGTTGGCCGTTACGGTCTTCCCCCCGACCCCGAGATACCCCGATCACCAGGCCGGTCGAAGTCGGTGGCAGGTATTTCTGGAGGCAGGTCGACGCGCGGATTTACATGCCGCCTTGGATGCGGCCGACCATTGGCTGGCGCAAAACAGAGGACTCGAGCCCCAGGTGGAGGTTGATCCTTTGAATTTTAGCTAACGGCCGTGCGGGGTCTGAGACGCCGCAGCCTCTGGACGTCAGGCAGGCGCTTGGGCAGTTAGACGTAGTAAGCCGTCGACGTCATCAGCTTGGCACTCTGCCGCATGGCGGCTTGAGCCCATTGGGGCAGAGCCTCGCC
>JBMSJG010000054.1:0-6640 GCA_049418645.1 Burkholderiaceae bacterium
AAGACATAGCCCAGGCGCCCGCCCAGCACCACGCCCAAGGCGCCCCACAGCAACAGGTCGTCCAGGTCGCGGACCGTCATGCGGCTGTGGGCCATGCGGCCAGCGATCTGTTGCCGCCCCAACCCATAAAAGGCCAGAAAGGCGCAGAGGTACATCAGGCCATACCAATGAATGGCAACAGGCCCAAGGCTTATCGCGATGGGATCAAACTGAGGGTGTTGCCAGGGGGCGGTCATGGCGGCAGTGTGCCATGAGTCACAATATGATTTGATGTCACCCTTTCTTGCTTAGAACCGACCGGACTGTCCAACATGCCCTACAACGATCGCTCCAAAAATGTCACCCAAGGGGTGGCCCGTGCGCCCAACCGTTCCATGTACTACGCCATGGGTTACAAGGAACAAGACTTTGACAAGCCCATGGTGGGTGTCGCCAACGGCCATTCGACCATCACGCCCTGCAACAGCGGCCTGCAGCCTCTCGCTGATGCAGCCGTGGCCGCGCTAAAGTCGGCTGGCGCCAACCCCCAAATCTTTGGCACCCCCACCATCTCCGATGGCATCGGCATGGGGACGGAAGGCATGAAGTACTCCCTGGTCTCTCGCGAGGTCATCGCCGACTGCATCGAGACCTGCGTCAATGGCCAGTGGATGGATGGTGTCGTGGTGATTGGCGGCTGTGACAAGAACATGCCTGGCGGCATGATCGCCATTGCCCGCACCAACGTACCCGCCATCTATGTCTACGGTGGCACCATCAAGCCAGGACATCACAAAGGCAAAGACCTGACCATCGTGTCGGCCTTTGAGGCCGTTGGCGAGTTCACAGCGGGACGCCTGGACGAGGCCGATTTCAAAGCCATCGAACAAAAGAGCTGCCCCGGCTCGGGTTCCTGCGGTGGCATGTACACGGCCAACACCATGAGCTCGGCCTTTGAGGCCATGGGCATGAGCCTGCCCTACTCCAGCACCATGGCCAACGAAGATGGCGAAAAAATCCAGAGCGCCGCGGAATCCGCCGCGGTCTTGGTCGAGGCCATCAAAAAAGGCATCAAGCCTCGCGACATCATCACCAAGAAGTCCATCGAGAATGCGGTGACCGTGATCATGGCCACCGGCGGGTCTACCAATGCCGTGCTGCACTTCCTGGCCATTGCCCATGCCGCCGAGGTGGACTGGACCATCGACGACTTCGAGCGCATTCGCCGTCGCGTTCCAGTCTTCTGTGACCTCAAGCCCTCTGGTCAATACGTGATCACCGAGCTGCACAAGGTCGGTGGCATTCCCCAGGTCATGAAGATGCTGCTCAATGCAGGCCTGCTGCATGGCGACTGCCTGACCATCACTGGCAAGACCATCGCCGAGACTCTCAAGGACATTCCCGATCAGCCCCCCGCTGGCCAGAACATCATTCGCCCGATTGATCAGCCGCTCTACAAGGAGGGCCACCTGGCCATCCTCAAGGGCAACCTCTCGCCTGAGGGCTGCGTGGCCAAGATCAGTGGCCTGAAGAACCCGGTCATCACCGGTCCTGCCCGGGTCTTTGACTCAGAAGACCAAGCCATGGCGGCCATCATGGATCGCCAGATCAAGGCTGGCGACGTGGTCATCATCCGCTACGAGGGTCCCAAGGGTGGTCCCGGCATGCGCGAGATGCTCTCGCCCACCTCGGCGCTGATCGGCCAGGGACTCGGTGAATCGGTGGGACTGATCACCGACGGGCGGTTCTCTGGTGGCACCTGGGGCATGGTGGTGGGTCACGTCGCTCCAGAGGCCTTTGTCGGTGGCCCTATTGCCATGGTCCAAGAAGGCGATAGTGTCACCATCGATGCCAAACAGTTGCTGATTCAGCTCAACATCTCCGACGACGAAATGGCCAAGCGCAGGGCAGCCTGGGTGCAGCCCAAGCCACGCTATACCCGCGGCGTGCTGGCCAAGTTCGCAGCATTGGCCTCTACCGCCAGCAAAGGAGCTGTCACCGACCCCAATCTGGGACGGGGCTGAGCCAACCAAAGGGTCGCCAGAGGTCTGAGCAAGCCCTGGCGCCCTTGGTTACAATATGCTCACTTGCGAATATCCCGGGAAACCATTCGCCAGTTACTAACCTAGGAGATTGATCAATGCGTAAATTCGTTCTCGCCGCAGCCCTGATGGCTGTTGCCGGTGCTGCCTCTGCAGACAGCGCACTGGGCAAGAAGTACAACTGCTACGCCTGCCATGCTGAAGGTGCCAAAAAAGTGGGTCCCGCCTACAAAGACGTCGCCGCCAAGTACGCAGGCAAGGCCGATGCAGTGGCCTACCTGGCTGGCAAAATCAAGTCTGGTGGCAAGGGCGTCTGGGGCCCAATCCCCATGCCCCCGCACCCCCAAGTCTCTGACGCAGACGCCAAGGCCCTGGCGACCTACGTTATGAGCGTGAAGTAAATGCCTAAATGGCCAGGGCCCTGATCGGGTCCGGTCATAAGCTGTGTTAAAAAGGTCTCTGTCCACAAGACAGAGGCCTTTTTGTTTTAGAAGACCATGGAAATCCTGCTCCAACAAATCATCAATGGCCTGGTGCTCGGTAGCGTCTATGCCCTGATTGCCTTGGGCTACACCATGGTCTATGGCATCTTGCAACTCATCAACTTCACCCACGGTGAGGTGCTGATGGTCGGCGCCATGGTCTGCATGACCGTCGTCTCGGCCCTTCAGGCCGCCTTCCCCAGTCTGCCCGGCCCTCTGCTGCTGGCGGCCGCCGTGATCATCGCCATCCCCGTCTGCATGGCCCTGTCGGCCACCATCGAGCGAGTCGCCTACCGTCCGCTTCGCAATGCCCCGCGTCTGGCACCACTGATCACCGCCATTGGCCTGTCCATCGTGCTGCAGACCCTGGCCATGCTGATCTGGGGCCCCAACCCCATGGTCTTCCCAGACCTGTTGCCCACCGAACCCATCCAGGTCGGCGGCGCCTTCCTGGCCCCCAAGCAGCTGCTCATTTTGGTGACTGCGGCCATGCTGATGGCTGGGTTGATTGCCATGGTTCAGTTCTCTCGGCTGGGTCGGGCCATGCGTGCGGTCTCCGAAAATCCCAAGATGGCCATGCTCATGGGCGTCAATGCTGACCGAGTGATCGCCGTGACCTTCATGATCGGCGCGGCATTGGCCGCCGTGGCCGGTCTCTTGGTGGCCATGAACTACAACATTGTGCAATTCACCATGGGCTTCATCCCTGGACTCAAGGCCTTTACCGCTGCCGTGCTCGGTGGAATCGGCAACATACCAGGCGCAGTCCTGGGTGGCCTCTTGCTGGGCGTGATCGAGAGCCTCGGGGCTGGCTACATTGGCGATATCACCGGCGGCTTTCTGGGTAGCCACTACCAAGACATTTTTGCCTTTGCAGTGCTGATCGTTGTGTTGATTTTTAGACCATCGGGCCTGCTTGGTGAGCGAGTGGCAGATCGAGCCTAGCCAACACATGACCATGCAGGCGAACTTTTCTTCTAAAACACCCGGCAACCGTCAGGCCTTGTTTGCCACCGCCTTGATCGGCCTGGCCCTGATACTGCTGCCCTTTGTGGCGGCCGAATTCGGCAATGCCTGGATCCGCATTCTGGCCTTCGCCCTGCTCTACGTGATGTTGGCCCTGGGTCTGAACATTGTGGTCGGCTACGCGGGTCTTCTAGACCTGGGCTATGTGGCCTTTTATGCTGTTGGGGCCTATCTCTATGCCTTGCTGGCCTCGCCTCATCTGGCCGAGAACTTCGAGTGGATTGCCCAGACCTTCCCAAACGGTCTTCACAGCAGCATCTGGTTTGTGATTCCACTGTCTGCTCTGGTCGCAGCCGGGTTTGGCGTTCTATTGGGTTTTCCTGTTCTTCGGCTACGTGGCGACTACCTCGCCATTGTCACCCTGGGGTTTGGCGAGATCATCCGCATCTTCATGAACAACCTGAACGCGCCGGCCAACATCACCAATGGTCCTCAGGGCATCACCAACATAGACCCCATTCGTATCGCCGGTGTGAGCCTCGCCCAGCCTCTTCAGATCGGTGGGCTTAGCCTGCCCTCTGTTCAGCTCTACTACTACCTATTCCTCGTGCTGACCCTGTTGGTGGTGCTGGTGAGCGTTCGACTGCAATCCTCGCGGGTGGGTCGGGCCTGGATGGCCATCCGTGAGGATGAAATCGCTGCCAAGGCCATGGGCATCAATACCCGCAACATCAAGCTGCTGGCCTTTGCCATGGGTGCGAGTTTCGGCGGCGTGTCAGGTGCGATGTTCTCGGCCTTTCAGGGGTTTGTATCCCCCGAGAGTTTT
The DNA here is from genome assembly GCA_049418645.1 of Burkholderiaceae bacterium. Lineage (GTDB taxonomy): Bacteria > Pseudomonadota > Gammaproteobacteria > Burkholderiales > Burkholderiaceae_A > Hahnella. The sequence continues at coordinate 4,296 of JBMSJG010000054.1, forward strand.
GTGCTCATGGAGAGCATTGTCATTGTGGCCATGGTCGTGCTGGGTGGCATGGGCAATGTCAAAGGCGTCGTGCTGGGAGCCGTTCTGCTATACGCCATCCCAGAGGCCCTGCGTCATCTGGCCAAGCCCATTCAGCTGCAGCTATTTGGACATGAATACATCGCGCCCGAGGCACTCCGCATGCTGCTATTTGGCCTGTCGATGGTCCTCATCATGCTCTACCGGCCGCATGGTCTGATCCCCCGACACCATGCAGGGGGGCGTGTATGACCAAGCCCCTGCTCCATGTTCAAGGCGTCTCCAAACGCTTTGGTGGCCTGGCCGCGCTGACCGATGTTCACCTACAAGTGCAGCAGGGCCAGATCTACGGTCTGATTGGACCCAATGGGGCCGGCAAGACCACTTTCTTCAATGTCATCACCGGCCTCTACCAGCCTGACACCGGTCGGTTTGAACTCAACGGCAGGCCCTACGAGCCCAGTTCCGTTCACCAGGTGGCCCAGGCCGGCATCGCCAGAACCTTCCAGAACATCAGGCTCTTTGCCGACATGACCGTCTTGGAAAACGTCATGGTCGGCCGGCACGTTCGAACCCATGGCTGGTCTTCGGGTGTACTGGGTGCCATCTTTCGAACCGCGGGTTACCAGAGGATGGAGGCTCAGATTGTCGAGCAAGCCCATGACTGGCTGCGTTATGTGGGCATTGATCACACTGCCGATCAGCTCGCCCGGACCCTGTCTTATGGGGATCAGCGTCGCCTGGAAATCGCCCGAGCACTGGCCACTGAGCCCAAACTGCTGGCCTTGGACGAACCCGCCGCTGGCATGAACGCCACCGAGAAAAATGGCTTACGGGAGCTACTGGTCCGAATACAGTCCGACGGTCGCACCATTCTGCTTATCGAGCATGACGTCAAACTGGTCATGGGCCTCTGTGACCAGGTCACCGTGTTGGACTATGGTCGCGTGATTGCCCAGGGAACGCCCTCGGTCGTGCAGAGAGACCCCTCGGTCATAGAGGCTTATCTTGGAACGCAGACCAGCCATGTCTAGCCAGATAGACCAACCACAGGCGATGGCTCAGACCAAGGCTTACCTGACCGTTGAGGGCCTGTCGGTAGCCTATGGTGGCATCCAAGCCGTCAAAGGCATTGACCTGGCGGTTCAACAAGGACAGACCGTGGCGCTGATCGGTGCCAACGGGGCCGGCAAGAGTTCCACCCTGCGTGCCATCACGGGCCTGGTGCCCAAGGCAGATGGTCGGGTCCTGTTTGACGGCGACGACATCACCGCACTAGAGGGCCATGCCCTGCCAGCTGCCGGGCTGGTCATGGTGCCCGAGGGGCGTGGCATCTTTGCCCGCATGACCATCACCGAGAACCTATTGATGGGCGCCTACAGTCGGCCTGCCGCCACCAGGGCTCTGATCCAACAAGATCTGGAGGCACAGTTTGAGCGCTTTCCTCGGCTCAAAGAGCGCGCCCATCAACTCGCCGGCACGCTATCGGGTGGGGAGCAGCAGATGCTGGCCATGGGTCGGGCCCTGATGGCTCACCCACGCCTTCTACTCCTGGACGAGCCAAGCATGGGTCTGTCGCCCATTATGGTGGACAAGATTTTTCAGACGGTCACCGAAATCGCCCAAGCCGGCACCAGCATTCTGCTGGTCGAGCAAAACGCTCGACTGGCGCTACAGATGGCCGACTGGGCCTACGTTCTGGAGTCAGGTCAGATCACCGAACAAGGCGCTGGCCAGACCTTGCTCAACAGTCCTGCCATTCGAGCGGCCTATCTCGGCGAATAAGATCCGCAGACATTCCAGCACCGATGAGCCCCACTGCCCTTCCGTTTAGATTCAGGCGACCGCGTATTGCGCTCGTTGGCAGTGGAGATGTAGGCCACAGAATTGCACAGGCCTATGCAGGCTCAGCGTCTCGTGGTCCAAAGCTGCTCAAGGTCTCTAGAAGTCTCGGCTGGGATCTCGACAAGCGAGACGTTCGCAAGCGCCTGTCCCGCTGGGCCACGCACAGCATCGTCCTGGTACCACCGTCTGAGCAGGGCTCGACAGACCTTCGATCCAGGCGTCTGGCGACTGCCTGGCGAGCAGCCCGAGCCAACATCGGACTCAGAGGCATGACGACCGCAGCTAGCAAAAGACGGCGCGGTGTCTACATCAGTACCACCGGTGTCTATGGCGACCATCAAGGGGCCGCGGTGGTGGAGACCAGCCCATGCCTGACCAAACAGCCGCGATCACTTCGAAGACTCGATGCAGAGCGGCAGTGGAGAGCCCTGGGCTTTCATGTGCTGCGAGTGCCCGGCATCTCGGGGCCAGAGCGTCTGCCG
>JBMSJG010000055.1:0-6511 GCA_049418645.1 Burkholderiaceae bacterium
GTGGCCTGTTCCGAGCTGGTCTGGTGGAGTACATGAGTGTCATGAGCTACCAGGCTGCCTCGGGCGCTGGTGCGCAGAACATGCGGGAGCTGCTGCTCCAGATGGGTGCGCTTCGTGACAGCGTCGCCGCTGAGTTGGCCGATCCGTCGTCTGCCATTCTGGACATCGACCGCAAGGTCACTGAGCAGCTGCGTGCCAAAGACATGCCTGTTGAGAACTTCCGGGGTGTGCCACTGGCCGGCAGCCTGATTCCGTGGATCGATACCCTGGTTGATCATGGCCAGACTCGTGAAGAGTGGAAGGCCGGCGCCGAGGCCAACAAGATTCTGGGCAACCCCGCCTTCCGCTCACCCGGTAGCGTACCCATCGATGGCCTGTGTGTGCGCGTTGGCGCCATGCGCTGTCACTCCCAAGCCATGACCGTCAAGCTCAAGAAAGATGTTCCCATGGCGGAGATCGAGCAGCTCATCTCCTCGGCCAACGACTGGGTCAAACTGATTCCCAATGACCGCGAGACCACCGAACGTGAACTCACGCCGGCGGCCATCAGCGGCACCATGACCGTTCCCGTGGGACGCCTGCGCAAGATGGCCATGGGCAACGACTTCCTGACGGGCTTCACCTGTGGAGACCAGCTACTCTGGGGGGCGGCCGAGCCTTTGCGCCGCATGCTTCGCATCCTGCTATGAGAATAGCCCTGGGTCTGGCCTACGACGGAACGACGTTCAACGGCTATCAGACCCAGCCGGGTGGCAACACCATCCAAGACCAGCTGGAGGCGGCACTCATCAAGTTTCTAGAGACCGGCGAGGCCGTCCAGACGGTCGCCGCGGGGCGAACCGACGCCGGTGTTCACGCCCGGGGACAGGTGGTCCACCTGGAGACCACTGCTGAGCGGCCCTTGTGGAATTGGGTCAGGGGCGTCAACACCTTCTTGCCGGAGAGCATTCGGGTTCGCTGGGCGGCCCATGCCTCTGATGATTTTCATGCGCGCTTTTCAGCCACCTCGCGTCGCTACAGCTACAGCATCCTGAACGAACCAGTGGATTTGCCCCTGGTCAGTCGGTTCGCCACCTGGGTCTTTCAGCCGCTGGATCTGGAACGCATGAATGCGGCCTGCGCCGATGTGCTGGGTGAGCATGATTTTTCGGCCTTCCGGGCGGCTGAGTGTCAGGCTGCCTCGCCGATCCGGATCGTCACGCGATGTGAGTGGGAGCAGCCAGTGGCTGACCACCGTCGACTGGTCTTTCACATTCAGGGCAATGCTTTTCTGCACCACATGGTCCGAAACCTGGTTGGTAGCCTGGTGGAGATCGGCCGTGGGGCTCGCCCTGTCGATTGGATGGCCGGTCTATTGCAGGGTCGAGACCGAACCCAGGCGGCCCGAACCTTCCCAGCCCAAGGGCTTTGCCTGGAAGAGGTCGAGTACGATGAGGCCTTGATATGCGTACCCGAATCAAAATCTGTGGGCTAACCCGCCCTCAAGACGTTGACGCCGCCGTCGAGGCTGGTGTGGACGCGATTGGCCTGGTGTTTTATGTCGCCAGCCCCCGCTTCGTGGACACCGAGACTGCTCGCCAACTGGTCAGGCGCCTGCCGGCTTGGATGGCCTCGGTTGGCCTTTTTGTGAATGCCAGCCGGGAGCAGATTCTGCGCACGGCCGATGCGGTTGGTCTGAGCCATCTTCAGCTGCATGGGGACGAGACGCCGGCTGACTGCCAGGGCTTTGGGCGACCGGTGGTCAAGGCCATTCGCCTTCCTGCGGGTTCGCAGGGGCAAGGCGGTCTGGACGGGGCGGCACTGATAAAATTGACCCAGCCCTACGAAGATTGCGCAGCGGTGCTGTTCGATGCCGATTCTGCTGGTTTTGGCGGCAGCGGCCAGTCGTTTGATTGGACTTGTTTGCAGGACGCTGACAAGACGTTGAACAGGGCCTGGGTGTTGAGTGGTGGCCTGTCCGTGGACAATGTGGCAGAGGCGATTCGCCAGCTCAGGCCGCCGGCTGTGGATGTCTCCAGCGGTGTGGAGCAGTTAGTCGATGGCAAACCCCAGAAGGGCATCAAGGATTCGGTTCGGATCCAGGCTTTTGTGAACGCGGTTCGCTTAGCCGACCAAGACATGGAGAAGCGTTAAATGAAGGTCAATGATCTGCCCTACAACTACCCAGACCAGAAGGGTCACTTTGGGCCCTATGGTGGCAGTTTTGTCTCCGAGACCCTAAGCCATGCCCTGGATGAGCTGCGCAAGGCTTATGCCCATTATCAGAACGATCCCGAGTTTCTAGAGGAGTTCCATCGCGAACTCAAACATTTTGTTGGCCGGCCCAGCCCGATCTATCACGCCAAGCGCTGGTCTGAGCAGTTGGGTGGTGCACAGATTTATTTCAAGCGCGAGGACCTGAACCACACCGGTGCACACAAGGTAAACAACACCATTGGCCAAGCCTTACTGGCCAAACGCATGGGCAAGCCCCGTGTCATCGCCGAGACCGGAGCCGGTCAGCACGGTGTGGCCAGTGCCACCGTGGCAGCTCGCTTTGGCATGAAGTGCGTGGTCTACATGGGCTCCACAGACGTCGCCCGTCAGGCGGCCAACGTCTATCGCATGAAGCTTCTGGGGGCCGAGGTGGTACCGGTCGAGAGTGGCTCCAAAACCCTGAAAGACGCCTTGAACGAGGCCATGCGCGACTGGGTCACCAACGTAGAAGACACCTTCTACATCATCGGCACCGTGGCCGGACCGCACCCCTATCCCATGATGGTGCGTGACTTCAACTCGGTGGTGGGCAAGGAGTGTCTGTGGCAAATGCCAGAGATGGTCGGTCGACAGCCTGACATGGTCGTCGCCTGTGTCGGTGGTGGTAGCAATGCCATGGGCATCTTCTACGACTACATCAATGTCCCTGGTGTGGAGTTGGTCGGCGTTGAGGCTGGTGGCGAAGGACTGGACACCGGCCATCACGCAGCCTCGCTGTCTGCTGGAACTCCTGGTGTCTTGCATGGCAACCGCACCTATCTGCTGCAAGACGCTCATGGGCAGATCATCGAGACGCATTCGGTGTCGGCTGGTCTGGACTACCCCGGTGTTGGACCGGAGCATGCCTGGCTCAAAGACAGCGGGCGGGCTCGGTATGAGCCGATCAACGACAACGAGGCCCTAGAGGCGTTTCACACCTGCTGTCGCATCGAGGGCATTATTCCGGCGCTCGAGACCAGCCATGCCCTGGCCTATGCCGCCAAGGTGGCACCTAGCCTGCCCAAGGACAAGGTCATCTTGGTGAACCTGTCCGGCCGTGGTGACAAAGACATGCACACCGTGGCTCAGGCAGGTGGACTGAGCCTGTAACCCATAGAAAGTTTTTCTCGCATGCAGCGACTTCAACAGACCTTTGACCAACTCAAGGCCCAGGGACGCAAGGCCTTGGTGCCTTACTTCACCGCGGGTGATCCGTCGCCTGAGATCACCGTAGAACTCATGCTGGCCATGGTCGACGCTGGGGTCGATGTCATTGAGTTGGGAGTTCCATTCTCGGATCCCATGGCCGACGGCCCTGTTATTCAGCGAGCCAGTGAGCGGGCCTTGGCCCTTGGCGTGAGCCTGGACGACTGTCTGAAATGGGTGGCCGAGTTTCGTCAGCAAAACGATCAGACACCCGTGGTGCTCATGGGCTACGCCAATCCCATTGAGCGTTTTGGTCAGCAGGCCTTTGCCGAGGCTGCTGCCAAGGCAGGTGTGGATGGCGTGCTGGTGGTGGACTACCCACCCGAAGAGTCTGAAGACTTCGCTCAGATGCTCAAGGCCAAGGGCCTCGCTCCCATCTTTTTGTTGGCACCAACGTCCACTGAGACGCGCATGGACCAGGTGGGTCGGCTGGGTGCGGGCTATCTGTATTACGTCTCGCTCAAAGGGGTCACCGGTGCAGGTCACCTGGACACCGAAGACGTGGCACGCAAGGTCGCTGTGGTTCGACAGCACACCAGTCTGCCGATTGGCGTGGGCTTTGGCATTTCGGATGCACAGTCGGCCAAGGCTGTTGCGGCCCATGCCGATGCTGTGGTGATTGGCAGTGCCATCATCAAGCTCATGGAGCAGCAGGTGGCCGAGAAAAAGCCGGTGGTCCCAGCCGTGTCGAGTTTCTTGTCCGGCATTCGGGCGGCGATCGATCAGAAGAATTAAAGAAGACAGACCAAGACCACCAAGATGCATAGGCAAGGGCCAGGCAGGTCTGCAAGAGCAAAGCGAAGGGGAGAGAGATGAGTTGGATTGACAAGTTGTTGCCGCCGAGGATTCAGACCGGTGAAGCGCGCCGGCGCAGCGTGCCAGAGGGTGTCTGGCTGAAGTGCCCTTCCTGTGACGCCGTCCTTTATCGCAACGACCTGGAAAAAAACCTCCAGGTCTGCCCGGCCTGTAGCCATCATCTACGCATCCGCGCACGCGTGCGACTCGATCAACTGCTTGATGCCGAGGGTCGCATCGAAATTGGCCAGACGGTTGAGCCCATTGACAGCCTTAAATTCAAAGACAGCCGCAAGTACCCCGAGCGCCTGTCTGAGGCTCAGAACGAGACCAACGAGACCGATGCCATGGTGGTCATGTCAGGGACCATTCAGGGCATGCCAGTCGTCGTCGCCTGTTTTGAATTTGAGTTTATGGGCGGATCCATGGGCTCGGTGGTGGGTGAGCGTTTCGTGCGGGGTGTTGAACGGGCCATGGAGTTGGGTGTGCCCTTTATCTCGATTTCGGCTAGTGGCGGGGCTCGCATGCAGGAGGGGCTGCTCTCTCTGATGCAGATGGCCAAGACCACCGGTGCGATCGCCCAGTTGGCCGAAAAGGGCCTGCCCTATGTCTCGATCTTGACCGATCCCACCATGGGGGGTGTGTCGGCCAGCTTCGCCTTTGTAGCGGACGTGGTGATTGCAGAGCCCAAGGCATTGATTGGCTTTGCAGGTCCGCGCGTCATCGAACAGACGGTTCGCGAGAAACTCCCCGAGGGATTTCAGCGCGCCGAGTTTCTGCTTCAAAAGGGTGCGATCGACCGGATCGTGGACCGTCGCAAGATGCGTGAGGAGCTCTTTGGCATGCTGAGTCTGTTAACGGGCTACCAGGCGGCCTGAGTCCCATCATGACCCTTTGTCTCGCGTGAGCCTGGATGCCAAGTCAGCACTAGCGGCACGACTGGCCGAACTGGCGGTGGGGCCAACCGCTGCCATTCGCCTTGGGTTAGAGGGTGTGCGGAAGGTGGCGCAGGCCATGGGCCTGCCCATGGACGCCAACGGAGAGGTCCGACTGGCCTGTCCCACTGTGGTCGTGGCCGGTACCAATGGCAAGGGTTCCACCTGCGCGATGCTCGCCAGCATGGCGCAGCAGGCTGGGTATCGGGTATCGGTCTATACCTCGCCACACTTGCTGGCCTTTGAGGAGCGACTGGCCTTTGATGGAGTGCCAGCAGACGCCCAGCAATGGCTTCAAGCCTTGGATCGGGTTCGAGACGCCCAGCAGACGGTTGCTTTGCAAGAAGGCCTGACGTTTTTTGAGATCGTCACGCTGGCCGCATTCGATCTGGTGTATCGGACACCCCCCGAGCTGGCCATCTTCGAGATTGGTCTTGGCGGGCGGCTTGATGCGGTCAATGTCTTGGCCAACGATGCATCGGTTCTGACCTCTGTAGACCTTGATCATCAGGCTTACCTTGGCAATACCCGGGAGGCCATTGGATTCGAAAAAGCCCACGTGGCCCGGCCCGACCGACCTTTTGTAGTGGCCGATCCGGTGCCCCCAGCCACCGTGTTGCAGGTGGCCCAAGGCATAGGGGCAGATGTCTGGCTGTTTGGTCAGGACTTCAACTACCAGGGTGATCGTCAGCAGTGGAGCTGGGTTGGCCGTGGTCAACGCCGAAATGCCATGGCCTACCCGGCGTTGCGTGGTGCCAATCAATTGCTGAATGCCTCCGCCGCGCTGGCCGTTTTATCGGCGATTAGGCACCAGCTGCCAGTCTCTCAGCAGGCCGTTCGACAGGGCCTGGCGATGGTGAGTCTGCCGGGTCGGTTTCAGGTCTTGCCTGGGCAGCCAGCAGTGGTCTTGGATGTCGCCCACAATCCCCACGCGGCAGCGGTACTGGCCACCAATTTGGATCAGATGGGCTTTTTTCCGCAGACCATTGCTGTGCTGGGCCTGTTGTCTGACAAGGACGCCAAGGGGGTCCTGTCAAAACTGATCGGGCGCGTAGACCACTGGTGCCTGACCGACCTGGATCCCCACGAGACGGGTGGGCGGGCCCGCAGTGCTGAGTCGATTGCCGAGGTCCTGCGTGCCTTGCAGACTGAACTGCCCGATGGGGGGCGAGCGGGCAGTGGTCCAGCGACCGTCAGCCTGCACCAAACGCCTGAACAGGCCATTGTTCATGCGGGTTCGCTGGTAGACCCCGGTGATAGAATCGTGGTGTTTGGGTCGTTTCATACAGTTGCCAGTGGCTGGCAGGCGGCCCATCGATTAGGTCAAGCCCCTCACGCGT
>JBMSJG010000056.1:0-6442 GCA_049418645.1 Burkholderiaceae bacterium
AAGGCCATCAGCCCCAGCGGTGGCTTGCCAATCTGCAGGGCCTTGAGCAGGGCAGCCGTCTTTCGAGTGTCCTCGGCGCAGATCAGCTCAACGCCGCTGAGGACTTGTTTGGCGCGCTCGCTTGTGTCAGCCAACTGGCCAATAGGCGTGGCCACGACATACAGGCCAGGCTCAAGCTTTTGCATGCAAGGGGCTCCTCATGCCAAGTCGTCAACAACTGCGGGGGCTGTGGGCGCAGCAACGCGCCAAGAACCATCTGGTGGAACAGGGCCTGCGGTTCATTGCTGAAAACGTGGGCTATCGCTGCGGCGAACTAGACCTGATTATGGCTGATGCCAACGGACTGGTGTTCGTAGAAGTTCGTTGGAGAGGTGATCGTCAGTTCGGTGGCGCCCTGGCCTCGGTGACGCGACAAAAACGTCAGCGGCTCATTCGGGCAGCCCAGTGTTATCTGGCCAGCATCCGCCTGAGCACGGACCAGGCGGCCGGCGCTCGGTTTGATGTGGTTGCTGTGGAACCAGAGGGCCTGACTTGGGTTCCAAACGCTTTTGGTCTGGATCACGATGCCCCAGGGATTCGATCCTTATAATGGCTTCTTCCTGCTGAACAGCTGAAAGGTTTCCAACATGACAACGCGACGCTTGCTCTTAACGGCATTGGCTGCTGGCGGTTTGGTCAGCAGTCTGTCGGGCTGTTTTCCCTTGGCAGCGACGGGCATGGTGGTCGGCGCTTTGTCGCTGACCGATCGGCGCACCACCGGGGCTCAGGCGGACGACCAGGCCATCGAAATCAAGGCCTTCAACCGTTTTCGTGACCGCTTCAAGGGCGATGCAGCGGTCACCCCCAGTGTCACCAGTTTTAATCGCATTGCCCTGATCACTGGTTTCGTTCCCGATCAACAGACCAAAGCCGAAGTTGGTCGGCTGGTGGGGCAGATTGAAAATGTCCGACAGGTCATCAACGAAACTTTCGTGGGCGTGCCAGCCAGCCTGGCGACCTACGGCAAGGATGTCGTCCTCACCACGCGAGTGAAGACGGCCATGCTGGACGCCAAAGATCTGAATGGAAACCTCATCAAGGTGGTCTCCGAGTCCGGCACCGTCTATCTCATGGGCATGGTCATCCCGAGAGAGGCGGATCGCGCCTCCGATCTCGCAGCCCGTGTGCCCGGTGTGCGCCGCGTGGTGCGCGCCTTTGAGTTGATCACAGAGGCACAGGCCAGGGCCCTGGAGTCTGCTGCCAAGGAAGGCCAGAAATTGCCCGAAGTCAAAGGTCAGGCCAGTGGTGGGCAGCCTGCTGAGCCCACTGGCCAACCCACTGGCCAGCCCTCTGGTCCTGGTGTTCAGGTCACGCCGGTTCGTTAACCACCGGGCTGGGTCGCCAGCCCAGCAGCCCGACAGCGTGCCCGACCACCATCGAGGCGCTCAGTGCCATGGCGCCACCGGCCAAAGCCGGGGATAGCCAGCCAAATGCCGCAGCTGGCAGTGCCAAGACGTTAAAGACAAAAGCAAAGAACAGGTTGTGGCGCACGCGGCCAACCGTGTCCCGAGCCAGGCTCAAAACGCCCTGCAGCTGTGAGATGTCCTGGCTGTTGGTGAGGGTGACATCCGCGGCCTGCAATGCTGTGCTGGCGCCAGCGGCCATGGCGATGCCCACATCGGCCTGGCTCAGAGCCAGGCTGTCGTTTAGTCCATCACCAACCATGGCGACGACCCCCCCTGCTGCACGCCAATCGGAAAATGGGCGTGCTTTGTTCTCTGGCGAGGCCTGGGCGTAGACCCTGTCTGGTCCGATGCCCACAGCCGTCGCAGCGGCTTCCACAGATGTCTGATGGTCCCCGCTGATCAGAGCGACCTGGAGGCCCATCCGTTTTAGATGGGACACCAATGACCGTGCACCCGGGCGAAGGGCATCACCAATCCAGACGCGCCCTAACCATGTCCCATCTTGCTCGGCGACCTCTATGCAACTGGCGTGCTGCCACTGAGTCGGCTCCTTGGGGGGGCGTTGGCTCGTGGCCATAGACGACACCCAACTGGATGAGCCAACTCGGAAGATGCGTCCCTCATCGGTCTTGACCAGCAGGCCTAGACCGGCCAGCGTCTCAACGGACTGCAGCTTGGGCATGGGCCGACCGGCCACATGGCTTAACAGTGCGCCCGCAAGGGGGTGTTGACTGCCTTGCTCGGCCCCACAGGCCAGCGCCAGCCAGCTCGGGAAATCTTCGGGGGCAATTGGTCGGGCCTTGTCATCGGCCGACTCAATGGCCAGTAGCTTTGGCCTTCCCATGGTGAGGGTTCCCGTCTTGTCCAGGGCGACATGGGTCACTTTAGCCAAGGTTTCGATCGCCCCGGCATTGCGGAACAGCCACCCGTGTCGGGCTGCGACGGCCAAGCCAGCGGCCATGGCTGTGGGCGTTGCCAGACCAAGTGCACACGGGCAGGCGACCACCAGGATGGCGATGGTTCGCTCAACCAAAACCGCGGGGGCCATGCCCCACCACCATTGCCCAATGGCATTTGCGATAGCAAACACCACCACGGCTGGCACAAACCGAGCGGCCAGCCGATCCGCCATGGCGGCGATGGGGGCCTTGCTGAGCAGAGCCTGTTGTAGCTGCTGACCGATGATCTCGCGACGCCACTGCTCGGGGGGCACTTGAATATCGAGTGTCAGAGTCCCGGACAAAAGGCGAGTGCCCGCATAGACCAATTGGCCTTCGTGACGCTCAACGGGCATGCTCTCGCCGGTTAGCAGGCTCTCGTCTACATAGCCGTGCCCGTTGATAACAAGGCCATCCGCAACCAGGGTCTCGCCCGACTGAGTCTGAACCTGGTCACCCGGACGAAGCGCATGAGCGGGCACCAGGGTATGGCCATGGGGCCGGGTGCGGTCAAGCCGTCGAGCCTCCTGATGAGCCGACTGCAGATAGGGCGCAAGTGCATCGATGGCTCTCTGTCGAGCCCTGGCCTCGAGCCATTGGCCCAGGTGGTGCATGGACAAGACAACGGTGGTGGCCTCGAAATAGATCGGACCTGACCAAAGGTCAAGCCAAACGCCGATCGACCATGCGAAAGCGGAGCCGCTGCCCAGCAACAACAGCGTCTGCATGTTGGCGCTGCCTTGCCGGATCGCGGCGAAGGCCTTTGGAAAAAGGGGTGAGCCAAAGAGCACCAGGGTTAGGCTGGCCAGCCCCATGGCGGCAGCGGGGGGTAGCCAGTGGTGGCCGCTCAACATCGCAGCCATGTCGACCGCAGAGAGTGTTAAGGCCAATCCAGCCAGAGCGAGCAACGACATGCGACGCCCGAACAGACGAGCGCCGGATCTCACTTGAGTCGACGAGGAATCGGTCGCACTGGGATGGCTGGTCGCTGTCTTCGGCTGGACGAGGCTGGCCTCATAACCGGCCGTTCGAATTGCTGCAATCGCGGCATCCACGGTGACCCCGGCCACCTGAGCCTGATGCTGCAGCAGGTCCACGGAAATGGTCGCATGGGGAATGCGAGCAACCGCCTTTTCTACTCGGGCCACACAACCGGCGCAGGTCATGCCGTGGATGTTGAGCAAGAAGCCGGTTTGATTTGATGCCATGATGGAAACCAAATGTTGTTGCAAGCGTCAGACCTCTGACGGTATCACCATTTTTTACAGTTGCTGCTGATTCACAAGAGAGAGTTCTATGTCCAAGCGTTTATTTGCAGCTGCAGCCCTGATCGCCCTGGTCGCCGCTGGCGGGCTGTTTCTGGTCAACCAGAAGACGCCGGTCCCGTTGGTGCAGGGATCTAGTCTGTCGGGTCAATTGATTGATACCCAGGCCTTAAAAGGCAAGCCCTATCTGGTGAACTTCTGGGCTACCAGCTGTGTGACCTGCGTCAAGGAAATGCCGGATCTCAAAGCCTTGCAGACGCAGTTTGCCCCACAAGGTTTTTCCATCTTGGCGGTGGCCATGGCCTATGACAAGCCTGAATTCATAGAGCGATTTGCTCAAGAGCGTGAGCTGCCCTTTGTATTTCTGCACGATCGAGATGGTCGTTGGTCTCGGGCCTTTGGAGACGTGGCGGTCACCCCAACGACTTTTCTGGTCGATGCACAGGGCCAGATGATCAAGCGTTACGTTGGACAACCCGACTTCAAACAACTCAACGGGCTTATTCAGAGCTTGCTGAAATGAGACCGGCCGCGTGGGCTTGTAGATCGGCATGGTAAGAAGACCGCACCATCGGCCCCACGGCGGCATGATCAAATCCCATGGCCTTGGCCTCGCGCTCAAAACGCGCAAACTGATCCGGCGTCACGTATCTCAGAACGGGCAGGTGGGCATTTGATGGGGCGAGGTACTGGCCAATGGTCAGCATGTCGACCTGATGGGCCCTGAGGTCTTGCATCACTGCCAAGATCTCCTCGTCGGTCTCGCCAAGACCCACCATCAGACCACTCTTGGTTGGTATGCCGGGGACTCGTTCTTTAAATGCAGACAACAGTCTTAGAGAGTGTTGGTAATCGGACCCTGGACGCGCCTGCTTGTATAGCCTTGGTACGGTCTCTAGGTTGTGGTTCATTACATCTGGTGGTGCCGCTTGCAGAATCTGGAGGGCCCGGTCCAATCGTCCCCGAAAGTCCGGAACCAAGACCTCAATCTGGGTCTGTGGGCTGGCCTGACGAACGGCAGCGATGCAGTCTACAAAGTGTTGGGCTCCACCGTCGAGTAGGTCATCTCGATCTACGCTGGTAATGACAACATATCGCAGACGAAGCGCGGCAATGGTTTTAGCCAGATTGGCAGGCTCGTTGGGGTCGAGAGGATCCGGCCGACCATGACCGACATCACAAAATGGGCAGCGGCGGGTGCACTTGTCGCCCATGATCATGAAGGTGGCCGTTCCTTTGCCAAAGCACTCGCCGATGTTGGGGCAGGAAGCTTCCTCACAGACGGTGTGCAGCCGGTGCTCTCGCAGGATCGACTTGATTTCTACAAAGCGAGAACTCGGGGAGGCTGCCTTGACCCGAATCCAGTCTGGTTTTGGAATCGGCTCGGCCGGCACCACTTTGATGGGGATCCGAGAGGTCTTGGCGGCGCCTTTTTGCTTGAGAGTGGGATCGGTGGCTTGGTTCATGGTGTCGTGGTCAAAGCCAGGCGCAGACATTGGGTGGCATCCGCTGCCACTTCAGCCCAGGATTTGTGAACGCCCATTGTAGCCAGATCGGTGGTTTGTAGACCCGGATAGCCGCAGGGATTGATCTGTTTGAAGGGCTGCAGGTCCATGTCAATGTTGATGGCATAGCCGTGGTACGAGCAGCCATTTTTGATTTTGAGCCCAAGCGCAGCAATTTTGGATTGGCCCGTCATTGGAGAGAGCCCCATGTGTTTGTTGCTCAGGGCCATGTCGTGCTGAAGATAGATGCCAGGGGCACCAGCAATCCGATGGGCCGAGGTCAGCCCATAGCGGTTTAGCAGATCGATGATGCTCTGCTCGATTCGGTAGACCAATTCCTTCACATAGAGCCCTTGGCGTTTCAGGTTGATCAAGGGATAGACCACGAGCTGGCCGGGCCCATGAAAGGTCACTTCGCCACCGCGATCCGTCTGTATGACGGGTATCAGACCGGCCTGAAGGATGTGAGACTGGTCGGCTGCCAGCCCAAGGGTGAAGACCGGTGGGTGTTCAACCAGCCAGAGTTCATCGGGTGTGTCCGGCCCACGGTCCATGGTGAATTGGCGCATCTCCTGAAGACAGACCTCGTAAGGGGCCTCGCGCCAGATTCGGGGGGTCAGAAAACCAGCTTGACCCATGGGTGTGAGGTCAGGCACAGGTAAATGCTGTCAAGTTGTTCACGTGAGGTCACTCGAAGGGTCAGCGTCAGGCTGAGGTATCGACCTTGCTTGCTGGCTCTCATCTCGATCTGATGGGCCTGCAAGGGCCCCGTGTGAGGCTCAACAGCCTCAATGACCGCCTGCGCAAAATCGTCCCGCCGCTCTCCCATGATTTTGATGGGAAAGTCGCATGGGTACTCAATCAGACTCTGCTCTGGTGGGATCATGGTGTCCCTCTGTCTGGTCCGCCGCTTGACGGCGTGGTCAGACTGGTGAGCCAGAGCCTTAGGCTGTCGATCGCTCTGCCCAGAAGACCAGCTGACCGCACGGATTCCGCTGCCACCAGGTCCACTCGATGGATTTCAATGGCACCAAGCCAGATGCGCAACTGACCAACCGGCTGGCCAGCCAGAATGGGAGCCAAGAGTCCGCGGGGATGGCTGAGCTCAGCGCGAAGGTTCTGCGTTGCACCTCTTGGTACGGCCACATTGACGTCACGGCGAAACTCGACGCGAACCTGATCTTGGATACCCTTGAAGACCTGCAACATGGTTGGTCGTTCGTCCTGGCGAAACAGTCGAATCAGGTCAAACTTCTGATAACCAAAGTTCAGCAGCTTGAGTGCGTCCG
>JBMSJG010000057.1:0-6358 GCA_049418645.1 Burkholderiaceae bacterium
ACTTCATGACGGCTGACTGGGCCGAGCTGCCCTACAGCCTGCTCAAGCGGGTGTCCTCACGCATCATCAATGAGGTCCGTGGCATTAACCGCGTGACCTTTGACATCTCGTCCAAGCCACCCGCGACCATTGAGTGGGAGTAGTGCCCAGCGACCTGGACTTCATGCAGCTTGCCCTGGAACAGGCCAGTCTGGCCGCCAACCAGGGCGAAGTGCCCGTGGGGGCGGTGGTCGTTCAGGGGGATCGTGTGATTGCTGTCGGCGCCAACGCACCCATCGCTGCGCATGACCCCACCGCCCATGCAGAGATCATCGCCCTTCGAGCCGCAGCCAAGGCCTTGGGCAACTATCGTCTCACCGACTGCCGACTCTATGTGACCCTGGAGCCCTGCGCCATGTGCTCGGGCGCCATCTTTCATGCCCGTCTGTCCGAGGTGATCTATGGCGCCCCTGATCCCAAGACCGGTGCGGCCGGCGGCGCGCTAGACCTCTATGGCAACCGGTCCATTAATCATCAGACCAGCATCCGCGGTGGTGTAATGGCCGATGAATGCGGGCAGACGCTTCAGGCGTTTTTTGCGCGTCGCAGGGCTCAACAGCGTGAGGGGTCTGGCCTATGACGAATCAGCACATCCTGATCTCGATTGCGGAGCAGCGCCTGTGGTTCTACCAGGGGCTGTCGGCCGACCTCGATCGCTGGGATCCTCAGGCCTTGGCCTCTCTGAAGCCTGTCCTGCAATACGGCATCTCCAGTTCCAAGAACGGTGTTGGACAGAAAATGGGCAGCTACCAGACGCCGCTGGGGCGACACCGCATTCGCGCCAAGATTGGTGCGGGGGCCCCTCTCGAGACGGTCTTTGTAGGGCGCAGGCCAACCGGTGAGGTCTGGACGCCGGCGTTGGCTCAGGCCAACCCCTCGCGGGACTGGATCCTGACCCGCATTCTGTGGCTGTGCGGCCTAGAGCCTGGGTTTAATCGGTTTGGGGATTGCGACACCATGCGTCGGTATGTCTACCTGCATGGCAGTCCACCCACGGTGGAGATGGGAGAGCCCGGCTCCATTGGCTGCATCCGCATGCGCAGCCAGGACATCGTGGAGTTGTTTGACCGCGTCGAGGCCGGGGCCACCGTGCATCTGCACGGCGCCTGATCCAGCTCCGGGGGCTGCCAGTCTTACTTGATCTTGGCCTTGTTCTTCAGGGCCTGCTGAAAATCGCCCAGCTTCTTGCGCTGCAGGCTCTCGGCCAGCTGCTCCTTGACCGACTCATAGTCGGGCAGCTTGGCCGCCCGGCTGTCATCGAGTCGAATGACATGCCAGCCAAATTGAGTCTGAACGGGCTTGTCGGCTAGCTGACCCTTTTTGAGGCTGACCATGGTGTCCGCAAAGGGCTTCACGAAGGTCGAGGCTGAGGCCCAATCCAGGTCTCCACCCTTGGCGGCCGAGCCTGGGTCCTTGGAGGCCTTGGCGAGCTCTTCGAACTTGGCACCCTTTTGCAGCTTGGCAATGATGTCTTTGGCCTGATCTTCAGTCTCGACCAGGATGTGACGGGCACGGTACTCAGTTGACTGTTGGGCGGTCAGGCGGTCGTATTCCGCACGGACGTCCGCATCCTTGAGTGGCGAGCGCTCGATTTCGTTCTGAACCAGGGCCTGGATCAGGATCTGCTGGCGGGACGAGTCAATCTGAAACTTGATGTCGGCCTTGGCGGGCAGCCCACGACGCTCCGCTTCTTGGAGCAGGATCTCGCGGTCGACCAGCTCCTGACGAACCAGGGCGGCCAGTTCGGGCGTGATCTGCTGACCCTGCTTTTCCAGTTCCTTCAGGAAGAGGTCGGCACGTTCCTTGGGAATGGGCCGTCCATTGACCACCGCAATGTTCTGGGCGGTGGCGGTCGTGACAACGGTCAGCAGACAAAGGGCGGCAGATAGACGGGCAATGGAGGTCATGTGGGCTGGCTCAGGGGCAAGGAGGGTTGACAGTGATGTGGTTAGAGCGATTCTTCGGGTGTCTTGGCGTTGATGGACAGCGCATGGATGCGACTTTTCATCAGATCGCCCAAGGCATCATACACAAGGCGGTGGCGTGCGATGGGTCGCAGGCCCGAGAAGCGATCCGAGGTGATCAAGACCTCGAAATGACCGCCACCCTTGGCTGCGCCAGCATGACCCTTGTGGGCCTCGGAGTCGTCCCAGACCTGCAGCTCTGTTGGGCAGAGCACCTCGCGCAGACGCGTCTCGATGAGGTCGGTGAGAGAGTCTTGCGTCACTGATTGGTCTCCTTGACGTAGCGGCTCATGTAGACCCCCTGGCCCAGCACAAAGACCAGGGTCAGGCCGATGCCCCCAAAGAGCTTAAAGTTCACCCAGGTGTCAGTGGAAAAGGCCTGCGCCACCCACCAATTGAGTGCAGCCATCCCGGCGAAGAACACGGCCCAGGCCGTGTTCAGGCGCTGCCAGACCAGGGCGGGCAGCTCGACTTTCTGCCCCAGCATCTTCTGAATCACCAGGGTCTTGCCCAAGACTTGGGGCAGCAGAAAGACCAGGCAGAAGGCGCCATACAAGATGGTGGGCTTGAGCTTGATGAATTGTTCGTCGTGCAGGACCAGGGTCGCGCCACCAAAGACCACGATCAGGGCCAGGCTGATCCACTGCATGCGATCAATCGCCTGACCTTTGATGCGCATCAGGGCGATGAACAAGACCGACAGGCCAATGGCCACCGCGGTGGCCCAATACAGGTCCACCGTCTTGTAGACCACAAAAAACGCCACAATCGGCAGCCAGTCGGCCAACAGCTTCATTCAGAGGATTCCTTAAAGTCGACAGAGGCTGAGTTTACGCAGTAACGCAGGCCGGTGGGCGCAGGGCCGTCGTCAAAGACATGGCCCAGGTGGGCATCGCAATTCGCACAGAGGATCTCGGTGCGGATCATGCCGTGGCTGGTGTCTCGTATCTCTTTGATGGCAGCGGGGTCCAGTGCTTGAAAGTAGCTGGGCCAGCCGCAGCCCGCATCGAATTTAGTGTCTGAGGAAAAGAGCGGTGTGCCGCAGCAGATGCAGTCGTATTGGCCTTTCTGCCAATGGTTCCAGTAGACGCCGGTGAAAGGCGGCTCGGTGTGCTTGAGGCGCGTCACCGCGTACTGCATGTCGGTGAGGCGCTGTCGGTAGTCTGCGTCGCGCGGGTCTTGGTCGTTTGCACTCATGTCAATCGAACTCCAGGGTTCATGGGATCAATGGATTCAATGGGTTAACTGGAACAGCTGACTTCAAGCTGATGGGCCCATTCTGGCGGGCCTTGTCGCCAGTGTTGGCGATGCGGCAGGTCCAGGTGCTCATCAAAGGGGTTGGTGAAGATGCGAAGGCCGTCTTGCAGCGCACGCCAGTCACCAGATTGCGCGGCCTGGATGATCTCCTGGGCCACCCAGTTTCGCAGGACAAAGGCAGGGTTGGCCTGGCGGACCATGGCCTGCCAGCTCGGTAGGTTGGCCTGAGAGCCATGATCGGCCAGCCAGAGCAGTCGATAGTCGACCAGCCAGGCCACCAGCGCTGCTCGATCGAGCACCTCATCGACCAGTGGACCATAGCCTCGCATCAGGGCCTCGGGGTCTTGTGGGTCCTGGCGCGGATCGATGCTGCCCATGGCTCGCATAAAACGTGGGTAGTCGACCGACACCAGCAGGGCATAGAGGCCTTGAAGCAGGGACTCGAAGGCCTCTGACTGATGAGACTGGAGTCCCAGTCGACGGGCCATGCCCATTCGATAGGTCTGCTGAAAGGTCTTCTCGTAGGACTCGATCAGCCGCTCGTTGATCGCCTGGATGGGCTCACCCAGGTCCACGGCCGAGACGGCGACCAGCAGCCGCTGCAGGTTCCACAGGCCGATGGAGGGCTGTTGACTGTAGGCATAGCGGCCTTGGTGGTCGGAGTGGTTGCAGATGTGGTGGACGTCAAACTGGTCCATCCAGCCGTACGGACCATAGTCGATGGTGAGGCCCAGGATGCTGAAGTTGTCGGTGTTCATCACGCCGTGCATGAAGCCCTGCACCGTCCAGTGGGCCATGAGGGCCGCGGTCTGGTCGGCTACCTGCTCAAAGAAGGCCCTGTTGCGACTGGCACTGCTGGGCTGCCGTCGAAGGGACTCAAAACTGGCCTGATCCTCAATCAGGTGGTCGATCAGTTGTTGGAGCAGGGCGGTCTGCTGCTGGGAGGCCAGGTATTCAAAGTGGCCAAAGCGAACAAAGCTAGGGGCGAGCCGACAGACCACGGCCGCGGTCTCGGTGGTCTCGCGAAAGACCGGGGTGGTGGCACTGACCAGAGAGAGGGCTCGGGTGGTGGGCACGCCGAGTGCGGCCATGAACTCGGAGCACAAGTATTCGCGAATCGAAGATCGCAGGACGGCCCGGCCGTCTGCGTGACGAGCGTAAGGCGTGGGCCCCGCCCCTTTGAGCTGAAGCTCCCAGCCATTGAGCAGGCCCAGGTTGAGGGCTCGGCCATCTCCCAGTCGTGGAACGAAGACACCGAACTGATGACCTGCGTAGACGCTGGCATAGGCAGCGTGGCCTTGAACGGTCTGTTGGCCAGAGAGCAGTGCCAGCCAGGCGGGCTGCTGCAACAGCTGCTCGGCGGTCAGGCCCAGCAGGCTGGCGGCCTGGCTACTGATGCTCACCCATTCGGCCTGATCCAAAGGGGTCGGGTCGCAGGCCAGGCCAAGGCCATGCGGCACCAGTTGGCCCAAGCCGGTTTGCCAAGCCTGTGCGGGCAGCCCCAGGCTCTCTGGGGAACACTGTGGCACGAAGCCTGCCGGACGGTAGGCCGACAACGGGGGCAGGCTGGGTGGCGTGAACTGGGCGGGTCCATTCATGTGCACATGGTAAGGCTGGTATCGTCTTGGGCTATGCAAAGCCCTGATCAAAGACCGGATCTCACCAGCTTTACGCCCTTTGTCGAGCACCTGGGGGCAGAGTTCGTCTCGGCCCAAGACGGCCAGAGTGAAATCATGCTGCGCCTGGCCCCCCACCACCTCAATGGCCTGGGGGTGGCCCATGGTGGCGTGGTCATGACCCTGTTGGATGTGACCATGGCCCTGGCCGCTCGGTCAGCAGACCCGGCCAACATGGCCGTGGTCACCATTGAAATGAAGACCAGTTTCCTGCGGCCCGCCAAGGGCGAGCTGCATGCCTTTGGCCATTGCGACCATCGCTCGACGAGCATGGCCTTTTGTCGGGCAGACCTCAAGGACGCCTCGGGCCGCCTGTTGGCCCAGGCCATGGGCACCTTTCGACGGATGCCCGTCGTGCACCGGTCTAGTTCAGTTTCGGCCGTACCGGCTGATTAGGCTCAAGCGGCACCGCGTAGGGCTGGGCCATGGGCCGAAGGGTCAGGCCCTGCTCCCAGGTGGGCCCCAGCCTCAGGCTGCCTGCGTTCTGGACCGTGGTGTTCCAAGCTGTCAGGTCCAGGCTGACCAACACCAAGTTCGGTCGTCCCTGCGCTCCCGCCGCGGTCTGCACCAGTTCACCGATGGGTGCGGTGCCATCGAGCCAGACATCCGAGCCCAGGGGGCAGGCCGAGGGGTCTTGGTCGGCGGTCATTACAAAGAGCCTGGTCTTGAGCTTGCCCAGGTATTGGCTGCGGGCCACGACCTCTTGGCCGGGGTAACAGCCTTTTTGGAAGTCGACGCCATCCAACAACTCAAAGTTGATCGATTGCGGCACGAATCGGTCCTGCGTAGCCGTGCAAATCCAGGGCTCGGCCAGAGCGGTCTGCTGCCAGTGCCAGTCGGTGGGGGAGAGCAGGTGCTGGTCGGACAGGGCCTCGCGCCAGGCCTCGGGTGAGAGCTTGTCAACGACAAGCCAATGGAGCGCACCACCGGCTGCTGCTGGCTGAGTCAGGCGGGTGAGACCGGGCCGGGGTTGGTCCACCAAGAGTTGATCCACCGTCGGGTCCGGTTGATCCGCCGAGGCGGGCGACTGTAGACCATAGACCTGCGCATCGGAGCGCTCGATCGTCACCTTGGCCCGAAGGACAAACATGCGCAGTCGCTTGACCAGGGCATCGGCAATGTCCAGTGGGACCAGCATTTGATAGGCGTCCGTCGCAGACTGCCAGCAGCGACAGATGGCCAGCAGTCGACCTTTGGCCGAGCAGTAGCCATTTCGTTGGTAAGGCGTGGGATCAGCCGACAGGGGCTTGAGTCGGTCGAGGCTGTTGGTGAACTGGCCTTGCAGAAAGCTGTGGGCGTCGGCGCCCTGCACCGTCAGGACAGCGTAGGGCAGGGGCAAGGGCGAGGCGCTGGTGGCGGCGTTGGCGGATGACATAGGCCGTAATATAGCGAGCACTTCATGCAGATTCCGCAAATCCCTCG
>JBMSJG010000058.1:0-6339 GCA_049418645.1 Burkholderiaceae bacterium
TCCAAGACGAGCCTTCTAGTACCCATAACTGTTTTTTGGTGGTGCGAACTCGCAGTGAGCCCGACTCATAACGCTGGAGGAACTTCACCTCTCGCGTGCTGGCGCTCACGGCCTTGACCTCGATATTATCCACCCGCACCGAGATGCGGCCTTTGTTCATGACGCGAGGACGGCGATGGTCGATCCAATCGGCCTTGGTTGGGAATTTGGAGGCCTTGAAATTCTCACTGTAAAAACCCGCGTACTTCTTGAAGTTCTTCTTTTCCCAGCTGTCCGCCCAGGCGATGACGGCCTGCTTGAGCGCCTCATCGCCTGCTGCACTGCTCGCGGACGGCGCAGATTCGGCAGCGGGCTGGGCCGAAGCGTTGCTAGCCTTGGGGGCCTGAGACGGGTTGGCGGCTGCCAGGGTGGTTGTTTCTGCGGGCTTGTTGGCCTGCGCCACCTGGGCTCCTCTGGCGGCTGCCGCCTGTTGTTCTGCCTCACGCTTGGCCTTGTCAGCGGCGGCCAGTCGAGCCTGTTCTGCCGATAGTTTGGCCTGGCGCTCAGCCTCGGCTCGCTCTGCAGCAAGCTTGGCCTGTCGGGCAGCCTCTTGTGCCTTGGCATCGGCCAGGGCGATGGCACGCTTGACCTGCTGGGACTCTAGCTGGGCACCACGGATGGGCTCGTCTTTGCGCTTGGACTGCGTGCCCATGGCCTTGGCGTAGGCATCGGCATACTGCCTGGCCGCTAGCTCTCGAAGATTTTTAAAGGCGTCGGCGGCATTGGGGTGGGCCAACAAGGCCGCCTCTAAGACGCCACGGGCTGCGTCGGGCTGGTCTTCTGCGATCAGGACCACCGCCAGGTCATTGGCGGCCTGCAGGTTGGCAGGGTTCTTGCGGAGTTCTTCTTGAAGCTTGGATTTGACGGATTGGATCTGGCCGTTTTCGATCTGGTTATAGGCCTGACGCTTGTCAATGTTGGCCTGGGCCGGCTTGACCGCGACGGAGGACCAGAGACTCGCCGTGATGGTGGCAGCAACCAAGAAAGGGCGGGACCGAAAAGCATTCATTGGGCTAGATCGTACCACTGAGACCGATCAGGCTGATCACAATCAGGGCCGAACCCAGCAGCCTGAAAAACTGGGGGGTCTCCGCTAGAACGAGTCGCTGGTGAAGGCGTTGACCAATCAGGTGTCCCACGAGGGCACAGGGAAAGGCCCAGAGCTGGGCCTTTAACTGGAGGTCCACGCCCGCCAGCAGGAAAGAGACCATCTTGATGGTGACCAGGATGAACCAGAGGACAAAGAGGGTGTCACGCAGTTGGTGTTTGGCCACATGCCTGGCAAAGATGCTGATGATCAGGGGGGCCCCAGTCAGAGAGGTGCCGCTGACGTACCCACCGAGCACCAGCAGGCCGCGTTCGACCCAGGGGTGCTGGCTACGGACGGGGCGATTGATGACGTATCCAATGGCGTAGACCAGCACGATGCCAAAGATGATGATGGTCATGAGCCGGGGTTCGATGGTCAGCAGACCGATCACGCCGATGATCTTGGGCACGATCATGATCTTGAGGGCCCGTTTTAGAAACCCCCAGTCGACATTGCCCGCGGATGGAGAATTGACAAGGCCGTGTTCTTTTCTGGCTCGCTGGGATCGTCGATAGCCCTGCCAGGTGATCCACCCGGAAAAGACCAGCAGGTGGATGGCGATTGGCGGCAGGAAGAGCAGCGGGTCGTCGGCCACCAACAGAAAAAAGGGAAGGGACAGGACAGCACCGCCGAACCCCAGTCCGCTGCGGACAATGCCGCTCCAGACGAAGATCAGGCCGATCAATACCAGCTGGGTTGTGCTGAGTGCGTCCAAGGCAGGAGAGGAGTGGTGGGTTGTGCAGGATTCGAACCTGCGACCAACGGATTAAAAGTCCGCTGCTCTACCGACTGAGCTAACAACCCCTGACTGAAGCCCGCCATTGTAGAGATTGCAGAGGCCGGGGTCAAACGACCACAGCCTCTGGCGGCTGGCGCCGCTCGCTGTCTAGCGGGAGAGCCAGCGAAGGCCCAGGCCTGCACCGCCAATGATGCTGACGGTGGTGAGCAGCGACCCCAGAGACAGCAGCGAGATGCCGCTCAGGCCATGACCCATGGTGCAGCCCATGGCCACCACACCACCAATTCCCATGAGCAGGGCCCCGATCAGGTGGTGGCTCATGTCCTGGGTGGTCTTGAAGGCTTCCCACTTGAAACGCCCCCGAAGCAGGGCGGAGGCCGCTGAGCCAAGGACCACCCCAGCCACCGTCGCCACTGCGAAGCTGAAGATTTGATTGCGATCGCTCCAATAGATCAGCAATTCCAGGCTGTAGGCCAGGGGGCCGACGAAGGTGAGGCTCTCTGGACTCTTGGAGTTGGTGGCCAGGAAGGCCTTTTCAAGCGTCTCAGGGTGCTCCGCCACAAACCCCAGAACAGCAGTGGCCCACCAGCCCGCAGTGACCAGACCACCGATGATGAGTCCTCCGACCAAGCGACTGGGCTGCTGGTGGAGTCGACCTTTGAGGACGAAGAGAAGCATGAGCAGGGCCACTGACAAGACCACCGGTAGATGGATGTGCTGGACTGCCAGGCCGAGGCCATGGGCCATGAGATGAGGCAGGTCTTGGGTCGTTGGCAGGACGAGTTGTACCTTTTCGATGGTGTTGACTCGCCAGACACCAGTCAGTCCGCGCATGGTCATGAAGGCCGCAATCGCCATGACCAGGAACACCACAATGGCCTTGAGGCTTCCCTCACCGATTCGCACGAGCGTTCTGACCCCACACCCGGAGGCCAGGGTCATGCCGAATCCAAAGACCAGGCCACCCAGAATATTGGATAGCCAGAGCAGCCTGTTGCTCACGTAGAACGTCTGCTCTGCCTCAAAGCCTGTCAGGGCGATGAGCAGTTGAGTGGACAACAGGGCTGTGGCCATGGCCAGCACCCACATGCGCATGCGGCTGCGATCTCCGCTTCCCACCCAGTCGGCGATGGCTCCCAAGGTGCAGAAGCGAGTGGCCTGTGAGACCGCCCCCAGAACAATGCCGATCAGCAGGCCGGCCCAAATGACCCATTGCGCCTGCTGAGAGAGTTCCTGGAGCGTGATCAAGACAGTGGCCTCTTATTTCTTTTTTGGGGTCAGAGACTTCAGCCGATCGGCTGCCATCTTGGCCTGCGGCGTATTTGGGAACTGCTTGGTGAGTTGGCTGAGGATCTGCCTGGCCTGGCTCACACGCTCGGACTCGATCTGGGCAGAGGCCAGGGTTAGCATGCCGTCGGCCGTGATGGGGTGACTGGGGTGTTTCTCCACCAGGGCTTCCAGGGCCCGACGGGCAGAGGGGTAGTTCTTGAGGGCGTAGTGCAGAGTGCCCTCGTAGTTCAGGGCATACGGCGAGAGGGCCGAGTCCTCGAAGCGCTGGTTGAAACGATAGAAGCTGCTGGCAGCCGACTTAAAGTCCTTGGCTTGCATCTGGTCGCGGGCCTGCTCGAAGAGCTTTTTCTCAGCCGGCTGGGCCATGATGGTCTGACCAGCCACCTCGACTGGCTGCGGCTCAAACTTTGCCAGTCGCTCCTTGGCCTGAGACAACTGTTTCTCCAGGCTCTGGAAGAGTTCCTTTTGCTGCTGGGCGTTGACCGAACTGGCTTGTGAGTTCTGCTCTACCCCGCCACGAATGGCGGCCAATTCAGACCGCAGACGCTCGAGCTGACCAAAGAGGTCTAGCTGTCCTTTGGCCATGCCATCTAGTCGGTTGACCAGGGATTGGTTCTCGGTCTCCAGGGCGGTGATCTTGGCGCGAAGATCTAGGATGGCGCGACGGGCCTCGTCATCCGAGAACAGACCTTGGGCCTGGCTGGTTGACAGCAGAGTAAGAGCGCTGGACAAGGCCAGCGTTCGAAGCATGACTTTCATAGGCACAGACTTACTTTAGAAAGAGATCCGCACGACGGTTCTGGCTATAGCCATTCTCCGTTCGATCGGTGCTGCGAGGTTTTTCCTCACCGTTGCTGATGGCCTCGATGCGTTTGTCATCGGCACCCAGCAGGCCAAGCGCCTGACGGACCGCCTCGGCCCGGCGCTGGCCCAAGGCCAGGTTGTACTCGGTGGTGCCACGTTCGTCCGTGTTGCCTTCCACTCGCAGGCCTCGCTGCGCGTTGGACTTCATGAATTTGGTGGTCTGCTCCAGCAAGACCTGGTATTGGTTACCGATGGCCATGCTGTCAAACTCAAAGAAGATGCTGGTCTCGCCAGCCATGGAGTAGCCCGCAAGCTTGAGTTCCTCGGCGGTGAGGCCTGCGATACCAGAGGCAGGCTGATCCACTGCAGAGGATTTGGCCGCACCGACGTCCACCGAGCTCACCGGCGCTGCGGCCTTCTTGCCGGCGGGATCTTCGTCCAGACTAACACCGGCACAGCCCGAGAGCAGGCCGAGCATCACGAGAGAGAGCGCTGCTGTTTTCATGAGGGAAGCTTTCTTGGTCAAGGGTTAGCGGGGCATCTGCCCCCAGGCTGGGTTGCGAATACCGGCGGTGTCCAGACTGAGTCGAGTGCGGATCTTGCCGTCGACCGAGACGGCCGACAAGGCCTCTCGGCCATTGATTCGGCTGGAGAAGATGATCCACTTGCTGTTGGGAGCAAAGCTGGGCGAGTCGTCCTTGGGTCCGTCGCTCACCAAGATCTCATCGCCGCTGGCCAGTTCGCGAACGCCAATCACAAATCGACCATCTCGCTGGGCCACAAAAGACATGAACTGGCCATTGGGACTGATGACTGGGCGAGCGTTGAAGCGCCCCTGAAAGCTGATGCGCTCTGGTGGCCCAGTGCCGTCGACTGTGGTTCGATAAATCTGCGCGCTGCCCCCACGGTCAGATGTGAAATAGATGTGACGGCCATCGGCCGAGAAACTAGGCTCGGTGTTGATGGTCCCTGTGTGGGTAATGCGTTTGAGGCCTGACCCATCGGCATTGGCCGTGTAGATCTGGGATCCGCCATCTTTGGTGAGGACCACTGCCAGGCGACTGCCATCGGGGGACCAGGCGGGAGAGGAATTGCTGCCGCGGTAGTTGGCCACCACACTGCGTTTTCCAGTGGCCAACTCGTGGACGTAGACCACGGCCTTGCCAGTCTCAAATGAGACATAGGCCAGTCGTTGCCCATCGGGAGACCAGGCCAATGAAATAATGGATTCGTTGCTGCGAAGGGCCGGCTGGGCGTTCTCGCCATCGGAGTCCGCAATCAGCAAGACTTGCTGCTTGCCCTCGCGTCGGACATAGGCCAGGCGGGTGGAGAAAAAGCCGGGTTCACCAGTGAGCTTTTCAAAGATGTAGTCGGCCATTCGATGGGCCGTTCGACGGGCGTCCAAATTGGTTGCGGCCGATACCAGGGAGAGCCCGCCCAGATCAACGTTTTTCTTGGTGTCGATGAGCCGGAACCGCAGATCGACCCGTCCATCGGGCAGTCGGGTCAGGCTCCCCACCGTGACCGCCTGCGCGCCAGCACCCTGCCACTGCATGGCGAAGGTATTGCCCAATTCCGAGCGCTCGGTGAGCGGTGGATTCTGGGGAGCCACTGGTAGAAGGCTGAAGGCACCGGTCCGACGCAGGTTGGCGGCGACCACTGTTTCGACCGTTTCGACAAAGACCCGATCGGCCGGCTGGTCAGCGGGCATGTTGAGCAGGGCGATGGGAATGAGCTTGTCGCCGCTGGTGGTGATGTCAATTCGGAGGTTGCTTTGTGCCAGCGCGCCGTGCGCCAGGCAGAGACCCGTGAGGGCGGCCAGAAGACCTTTCAGGAGGGTGCGCGTCATGTCCTCCAAGTATACGGAAGTGGGACTTAATTTCTATGACGCAGGTCTATGGTGATTTCACGGACACCGTCTGGTGGTTTGGGCAGTTTGCTAATGGATTCCAGAGCCCGAAGCACCGCAGCATCATAGGCTGCAGAGTTGCTGCCCTTTTTCTTCTGGATGGAGGTGATCTGCCCGGTGGGCAGAAGGCTGATCGACAGGGTCATGTCACTGGTGTCTGCGCCACCGTAACGAACCCGTCCCCGAATGCTGGCCTTCACCTTGTCAATCCATTCAGCCTCCCGACCAGAGCGGGCCCCTTGGTCTACCCCGCTAGCGACACCGGCCTTGGTCTGGCTGTCCTTGCCCTTGGCCTGGGGCTTGGCTTTGGCGTCCAATCCCAGTCGGGCTAACTCGGCTTCACGCTGTTCAGCCAGGCGCTTGGCTGCAGCCTTTTCTTGTTGAGCCTTGTCCTCGTCGGCCTTTTGTTTTGCAGCCTTGTCCTTGGCCATTTTTTCTTTGGCGGCCTTTTCTCGGGCTGCCTTCTCC
>JBMSJG010000059.1:0-6320 GCA_049418645.1 Burkholderiaceae bacterium
AGTCGAATCAGGTCAAACTTCTGATAACCAAAGTTCAGCAGCTTGAGTGCGTCCGCCGATCGCTGTTCGGGGCTGGGGACGTCTAGCAAGACCACCAGCAGGCGCCTTTGAACCTGGTCTTTCGGGCCGATTGGTTGAGGCCGTTGTGCAGTCACCAGGCTAGAGGAGACCCGGGAGAAATCGGTGGCATAGAGCCCATCAACGGTCCGATCCAACCAGAGCAGGCGGTTTTTGTTGTTTTGGCTAATCGAGTTAAAGACCAGGGCTCTTTGCCGACTCACTGCAAAGGCATCTGGAAAGTCGAAGAACATCTGGTTGGCCAACAAGGCCATGTCTCTGGCTGTGGTCGTGCCCTTTAGCTCCATTGAGAGCTCTGCACCACCGGTTGATGAAACGAATTGGGTGTTGGTCATGCCAATGCGTGTTGCGGTGGCATTCATGGTGGCAACAAAGGCCTGCTCGTTGCCCGAGATGGCATTGGCCAGTGCGAGTGCCGCATCGTGGGCCCCAATGATGAAGAGGCCTTCTAGCAGCTTGCTAACTGGTGCGCCTTCCGGAGACAGAAACATCTTGGGTCCTGGCGGGATGTCTGATTCAGGCGGCGCACCGATGGTTTGGTTGAGTCGAATTTTTCGATCTCGGACGGCCTGAAGGGCCACGTAGGCTGTCATCAGGCCAGACAGGCCCATGGGCGGCAAGATTTTTTGATCGTCCTTCGAGGCCAAGGACTGCCCGGTGCTCAGGTCAATCAAGGCATACGACCTGGCGGATATGGCTGGTGGCTCTGGCCAGCCAGCACTCGTGAGGCTGGTCTGCGCCCAGACCGGCTGGAAGGCCCATGGCCATAAGGCCAAGAGCAGCAAGACCAGTCGGAGTTTGGTCACGATATCCGGCCATCCGGCCTGCCGTCTGCCCTTAGACATCAGCCAGCGCATGGTCAACCATCCTTCTAAGAACGGGCAGTGACCCATGAAAAAAATGGCCAGCCCCTGGCATCACCGCAACTGGCTGGCCGTGTTCATGCGCAAAGCGCATAACGCTTGTCAGGCTCACCACATCGTCGAGTTCACCATGAATCAGTCGAGCCGTCTCATCGATTGGGGATGGGGTGAAGCGTTCGGCCGCCAGTCCCACCAGCAGGTTGACCTGACAGGAGAGAGGGCAGAGTTCGGCAGCGCGTCGCCTGGCAGACCAGTCACGGTAGACATGGGTCACCATGACTGCACCAAAAGAGAACCCAGCCATCCATCTGGCATCCCCGACAGCAGCCCCATAGGTCTGTTCGGCCCAACGCCAGACTGCCCAGAGGTCATCCTGCTCACCGCGGCCATCATCATGCTGCCCTTTGCTGAGACCCACTCCCCTGAAGTTTGGACGGATGCAGATCATCTGCCGCGCCAACATGCCTCTGGCAATGGTCTGAACCACCTTGTTATCCAAAGTGCCGCCAAACAAAGGATGTGGGTGGGCGATCAAGGCCAGCCCACTGGGACGTCCGCCTTGGGGATGGTCAATGGCCACCTCCAATGGGCCGACCGGGCCATCCACGGTGAGTCGTTGGGTTTGCGCGTTCAAGCGAGGCCTAGATGCGGAGCCGGTCTACCGGTTCCTGGCCGATAAGGTGTTTCTCGATGATCTCGTCGATGTCGGCCCGATCAAAAACCTGGTACCAGATGGCTTCTGGATAGACCACTACAACGGGACCATCGTCACATCGACCCAGGCAACCTGCTCGATTGATCCTGATGCGGGCAGCCTGCGAGGGCTTGATGGATTTGAGCTTGTCCTTGGCATAGGCCTGGAGCTCTGATGCGCCTGCGTTGTTGCAGCAATCGGCGCCGGCCTCGCGCTGGTTAACGCAGAAAAAAACGTGCTTGTCGTAATGGCTCATGTGTCTATTTTAGGCCCCTCTTGAATGATGGAATCCCGGTGTGGGGTTGTTACGGTTTGAGCCGGGTTCGGATCGGTACCAGGGTCACCAGCCAGATCATGGTCGCGATCGGCCAGAGGGCCGCGCTCCAGGACGCGAGCCCACGCAGGTTGAACCAACGCCCCTGGGACCAGGTTTGTGCCAGGACACTGTCATAGCCGGAGTCGGGCTGGCCGCTCGAGACGCTGACGAGCAGGGACAGCAGGACCAACACCAGAATGGTCTGCCCCCTGGTCGACAGCCCAGCCATGGCTGCACCCAGCAGTGCGGTGACGACCAGACCGGTTTGGACTCCCGCCGTGAGCCAGACTTCGATGGCCTGAACCAAGCCGGCGGGGTCATGACTGGTCGGTACCAGCAGACTCATCCAAAGAACCCTGAGGAGGCAGGCGCTGATCATTCCAAAGACCAAGACCGATGGCCAGCCGATGGCCCGAAGTGGGGACCAGTGCTGCGCCAGCAGTCGTTTGATTTGCAACAGGCTGAACGACCAGCCGGTGAGGGCCGCCAGGACGATCAGGGCCTCAGTCAGTATTCTCTCAGCCGCGCTGAGGCCAAAGACCTGGTTTGTGCCGGAGGCCCATGCGAATGGCCGGATGGACCATGTCGAGGGCAGTAGATTCCCAAGCGCCGGCCAGAGGTTCATTGGCGCAGCCTGGGCCAGGCACCAGAGGATGATCAGCAGCCCAGGGAACCAGAGGTGGTTGGCGGGCAGTTGCGTGTGGATTAAGGGCGTTGAGTCTTGGGCTGGGGCGCCTCGGGTCTTGTATCGCCTGCGATGCAGGAGGCACAGTGCGACACCAAGACAGGCCCCGAGGCAATTGGCGAGTAGGTCAAGCCACTGGGCTCGGCGATGAGGCAGATAGGTCTGCAGTGCCTCCATCAGGAAGGAGAGACCAGCGCAGATCACCGCAGTTGCGAGTAGGCCTCCGAGCATGCGCCCTTTGTAGAGAGCGCCCGCGACCGGCCTGATGGTGGCCCGAGGCGCAAATAGGTGCAGGGTCATCCAGCCCAGAGGAACGTAGGCCAGCAGATTGGTCCAGAAATCAAAGGCGGTTCTGTATTTGGGCATGGGTTTTAGTAGGAAAGCCCATGGCAAGTCGGCAGACGCCTTCCAGCCCGTGAAAGGGTAGAGGCTCAGGCTAACAATGGCGGCGATGAGCATGACCCAGACCAGCCAGAGGCCAATGGTCTGGGACGAGGGTGGTCTGCCACCGGATCGAAAAGTAAGGCCTTCGAAGCGCATAGCCGTATGATGCCAAGCATGTGGACGTTGGACGAGACCCACTTGCCAAATTCGACGCAAGACCAGGTTGCTGCTCGCCTCACCGAGAGAGGCGCTGGTGATGAGCCGCAGCCCCTGGCCTTGTTTAGTACCTGTCAGTCGGCAGGGCGGGGCAGTCATGGCCGATCATGGGAACTAGCCCCGGATGGTCTTGCATTGACCTGTGCCTGGCCCTTGACCGATGGCCTTACACAGATGGCCCTGAGGGAGCAGACGCCGTGGCCTGTTCATTTCACCGGGGTCGTGCTGGCTGCCATCGAATCCGAACTCGGCGCGGTGGGTCGACTGCAAATTAAATGGCCCAACGACCTCTGGCTGGATCGACAAAAAGTGGGGGGCCTTTTGGTCGAGCGTCGTCGTTTGGCGGGGCGTTGGTGGTGGCTGATTGGCGTTGGGCTCAATGGCCGCTGGGACGGTCGTTGCCCCTCGCATCTATCGGCGACCGGCTTGTTTGATGACTTGGGTTCGGCGTTTGATGGTCACCGTGCCCGGGACCTGGCCCGACCGATTGCCAGTGAAATCTTGAGATGGCTGGCTGACCTGCAAAACTGTCAGACAGCCGAGCAGCGGGGCCTGTTTCTGCGTCAGTCCATGGCCTTGTGCCTTCAGCGCGACGGGCTCAAGGGACATCAAGTCGAAGTCTGCTTGGCAGACGGACGACGGGTATCGGGGCGATCCGATGGCCTAGCCGATGACGGTGCTTTTTGTCTTAGCACCGCGATGGGGACCATGCGGTTTCAGATGGGCGAGGCCCGAATATTGCAGCCTAACCAGTCCGCTGACGGGGAGATGACGTGACGCGTCCTCAGCCTGCATTGTTGCTCGATCTGGGCAACACTCGATTGAAGTGGCATCTCGTGATGGGGTCTCACATTCAGGCCCAAGGTCAAGGCCTGGCTCGTTCGGTGGAGGGCTTGTCTGGGACGCCCGGTGTTCTTGACACACTGGATCATGAGCTCGCCGATCTTCGGTTGCGAGCGGACCCACCGCCACGGTTGCGGGTCTTGGGGGGTGCGGTGGGCGCACCGGCGGTCAAAGGCTGGTTGACGGATTGGCTTGAGCAGCAGCATCAACTCTCCGTGACATGGCTTCGTTCGGCCCCCAATATCGAGCTAAATTTGCCGCAGGCTGTTGTCAGCCTTCGGCAGCCATACGCAGAGCCGGAACGTCTGGGCGTCGACCGCTGGCTCGCTGCATTGGGGTTTCTGGGCTTGTTGGCTCGGAGGCAATGGGCGGAGATCCTACAGCCAGCCGATGGGACTGGGCGCTCTCGGGTGGCCCTGGTGTCTGCCGGGACCGCAACGGTCGTAGATGGCCTGGTCGTGGATCAACAGGGGTCTGTGATCAAGGGGGAGATGTCTGGGGGCTTCATCTACCCAGGGTTCGAGACCATGCGATCCAGCCTGGCTCAGCAGACGGCTGATTTGGCTGGTTACGTTGCGGCTGCCCGTGACGAATCGATCAACGCCGACTCCTTCAGAGACTCGATCGCTGCGATTGGCGCGGGTATTTCGTCTGCCCAGGTCGGGGCGATCGATTGGCTGGGCCCCCTGGACTGCATTCTGGCCCATGGTGGTCACGCAAAAGACTGGCTTGCGGCCTACTCCATGCGCCCGGTCGCTGGCGACCCTAGTACGCGGAGTCCGCGATTGCGGGTTCGGGCCCTGGAGGCGCCTGATTTGGTGTTAACGGGACTTAGCCTGCTTGCCGAATTTTCTTGAGGGTTTCCGTCGTCGATCGCTGGTGCTCGAAGGCGATCGACAGGACACGTCCACCATAGGCCCGTACCTCTTGCGCACCGACGATTTGATCGACAGACCAGTCACCGCCTTTGACCAAAACGTCTGGCCTGACCGTCAGGATGAGTGCAAGTGGCGTGTCTTCTTGAAAGCTGGTCACCAGACTGACGGACTCCAATGCGGCCAGGACTGCCAGTCGGTCCTCTAGGCGATTAATCGGGCGATCATCGCCCTTGCCTAGACGGCGAACGGATTCGTCGTTGTTGACCGCAACCACCAGGCTTGCACCTTCTGCTCTGGCCTGGGCCAGATAGGTGACGTGTCCACGGTGCAGGAGATCAAAAACGCCATTGGTAAAGACCAGTGGCCGGGGAAGGCGATCGAGAGCCTCCACCAGCGCTGGATCGGGGTGTCCATGCGCGCTGAGCCCGGCACACACCTTGGCTTCGAAGCTGGGGGTCATACGGCCGATGGCTGTGTACTCGCTGCCTC
Organism: Burkholderiaceae bacterium; assembly: GCA_049418645.1. GTDB lineage: Bacteria > Pseudomonadota > Gammaproteobacteria > Burkholderiales > Burkholderiaceae_A > Hahnella. The sequence goes on from JBMSJG010000059.1 coordinate 5,447, forward strand.
GAGTTTTGCAAGGGCTTGTTTGCGAAACCGGTTGAGTTCCTGGACCGTCTGGAAGGGTTGCTCAAACAGCAGGCTGAGATTGTGCAGGATTCTCTCAGCGACTTTTTTCTCCCAGCCGCTGTCAAACACGATTTGCTGATCCAGCCAGCGTTCGAGCCAGCCGGGTTCGGGCATGCGGCTCTGGACCGTGTCGTTCGGGAACAAGGCTTGGTTCACGTGCAGGTTGGTGGGATGAAGTGCCTTGTTGGTTCGGCTGGCCGAGGCCATGAGTACGCCGATTTTGGCAAAGGCAGCCCGGGCCAAGTCACCCGTCTGCGCCAGGGCCTTTTTCATGTAGCGCAGGTAGGCACCCCCATGGCGGGCTTCGTCTTTGGCAATGGTTTCGTAGATGGCTTTGATCACCGGCTCTGTGTGCCACTCCGCGGCGCAGCGGTACCAGTGGTTGAGTCGAATCTCGCCGCAGAAATGCAGCATGAGGGTCTCGAGTGCGGGGGCGGGGTCAAAATCAAATCGAACAGCATGCAACTCGGCCTCGGTGGGCAGCATCTCAGGTTTGAAACGACGCAGGTACTCCATGAGCACCAGGCTGTGTTTTTGTTCCTCGTAGAACCAGACCGACATGAAGGCGGAGAAGTCGCTGTCGTCTCGGTTGTCACGCAGAAACATTTCAGTTGCTGGCAGTGCGGCCCACTCAGTGATGGCATTCATCTTGATCGTCATCGCCTGCTCATCGGTGAGCCTGCTGGCATCAAACCGATCCCACGGAATGTCTTTTTCTAAATCCCAGCGAACCCGCTCAAAGGCGCGGAACAGGTCTGGATAAAGCATTTGGTCGGCGGGGACGGTCTTCATGGTGAAATCCCTAGGTCAAATA
>JBMSJG010000060.1:0-6256 GCA_049418645.1 Burkholderiaceae bacterium
TGGCATAGATGTGGTCTTTTCTATGCTTCAGGATTCGCTCTTTGATGTTTTCTTTGGGCTTGTCGGACTTGAAGACATAGCTGCGGGTGAACCGTGTCTTGGCCTTGTCCTCTGACAGACCGAAATGTTTGGCCAGTCGTTTGATGTCGTGATCGGTGACCACGATGCGGGGATAACTGCAGCAATAGCCTGGGCATTTGCTGCAGTCGTAGTCGACTTTGTTTTTTGGCATGGGCGGATTGTATAGTGATCACCATGGAAAAAACTCAGCAGATGCTCAAAGAAGAGGTGGCCCTGGCTGCAGTCCAGGCTCTGGACGACAACGTGCTGCTGGGCGTGGGTACTGGGTCAACGGTTGATTGTTTTATTGATGCCCTGGCAGCCAGCGGCAAACGGGTGCGGGCGGCCGTGGCCAGTTCCAACCGAAGTGCCGAGCGACTCTCCCGCCATGGCATCGCGGTGGTCGAACTGGGACAGCTGGATGAAGCGCTCAGCGTCTATGTGGACGGTGCAGACGAGATCGAGCCGGGCCTGGCCATGATCAAAGGTGGAGGAGCAGCGCTCACACGCGAAAAAATTGTCGCCAGTGCATCTCTGGGCTTTATCTGCATCGTCGATGAGTCCAAGTTGGTCGACCAACTGGGCGCCTTTCCACTTCCCATCGAGGTGATTGAGATGGCCATTGGCCCCGTCAGCCGAGCTTTGGTGGCCATGGGCGGCCGGCCGGTGGTTCGGGCTGGTGTCATCACCGACAACGGCCATCCCGTCATTGACGTGCATGGTCTTCGGATCGATGACCCGCTGGCGTGGGAGGATCGGCTCAATGCCCTGCCCGGCGTGGTGACCAATGGCGTTTTTGCTCGGCAAAAGGCCAGCCTGGCCCTGGTGGCCAGTCAGTCTGGCGTCAGACGCCTAGGCTAACAGCGCCCACTTTGAAACATAAATGTCATTAAAAGGCATTGTTTAGGGGGTATCCTTGCCCTTTGAAAATTTTTCTTCTGGACAAGAGGATCTAACGCCATGCCCAATCACATCGCCCAACAGTTTGATGCTGAACTCGAGGCCGTTCGCACCAAGATTTTGAAAATGGGCGGGCAGGTCGAGGAGATGATCAAGTATGCCCTGGTGGGGTTCTCGTCAGCCAATACTGCTCAGTTGAAAGAAGTGCTCGAGATGGAGCACCGGGTCAACGGCTTCGAGGTCGAGACCGATGACCTGATCAATCACATCATTGCCAAGCGCCAGCCTGCTGCATACGACCTGAGATTTCTGGTGGCCTCTCTGAAAATGATCCGTGACCTGGAGCGTGTTGGTGATGAGGCCGAGAAAATGGCTCGCATGGCCATTCGCTTCTATGAGGCTGGCCCCAGTTCGGGTCCTCGGATGGACTTCACCGTCATGTCCACCCACATCACCTCTATGCTGCACCGTGCACTGGATTCTTATGCCCGTGAAGATGCCACCGCGCTCGACAGCATCATTCACGAGGACAAGATTGTGGACGACCAATTCCGCAACAGCATTCGCCTGCTGATCTCTTTTGTGTTGGAAGACGCCCGCACCATCTCGCGTTCCATCGACATGCTGTTCTACGCCAAGGCCATGGAGCGCATTGGTGACCACGCCAAGAACATGGCCGAGCACGTGGTCTTCATGGTTCGTGGCAGCGATGTTCGTCATGCCAAGACCGAGGCCAGCAACTAGGCTCCTCGGTTCTCAGTAAAAAGCCGGGTCAAGCCCGGCTTTTTTGTTATCGCAGTTACCAGAGAAACCCTGGGTCTTGCCGATGGGTGGATTCCCCGAGATCAGGCCGAGGGAGGGGGCACAAAGCCCGAGGCTGTCTCGGCCCCACCACCAAAGAAGTGGGCTTCCATTTGTTGCATCAGGTATTTGCGGGCCCGCTGATCCGACAGGTTTAGGCGGTACTCGTTGACCAGCATGGTCTGGTGCTTGAGCCAGTCGGCCCAGGCCTGCTTGGATACGTTCTCGAAAATGCGCTTGCCCAGGTCGCCGGGTGCCGGCGCATAGTCAAGACCCTCGGCTTCTTGCTGAAGCTTGATGCAGAAAATGGTGCGTGCCATGGATTAAAGTATGCCATGGTCCAAACCTCTCCAATTCATTCCAATGCCAAGCCCCTTCAGGGTGTGAGGGTCCTTGAGTTTTGCCAGATTGCCGCCGGTCCGTTTGCCGGCATGCTGCTGGCCGACTATGGCGCCGATGTGGTCAAGATTGAGCCACCCGAGGGCGATGCCATGCGTCAGTGGCCGCCGGTAAAAGAGGGCATGAGCGAGAACTTTGCCTCTCTCAATCGTGGCAAGCGATCTCTGTCGCTGAACTTAAAAGATCCCAAGGATCTGGCCAGAGCCCAGGCACTGATTCTGCAGGCGGATGTGGTGTTGGAAAACAGCCGACCCGGTGTGATGAATCGATTGGGCATTGGCCCAGATTGGGCGCTGGGCCAGAAGCCGGGTCTGATCTATTGTTCGATCTCGGCCTTCGGCCAGACCGGTCCACGTGGCCAGGAGGGTGGCTTTGACGTCACCATACAGGCGGCCTCTGGCGTGATGAGCGTCACGGGCGAGCCCGATGGCGCACCGGTGAAATGTGGTGTGCCGATCGCCGACTTTACTGCTGGTCTGTATGCAGCCTTTTCCATCAGTGCCATGCTGGCCAGGGTCAGGGCCGGTGGGCCGGGTGGTCAGATCGATGTGCCCATGTTTGCCACCAGTCTGGCGATTGCGGCCTTGCAGACCTCCGAATACTTTGGCACCGGACGAGACCCCAAGGCCCTGGGCTCTGCCCACCCCCGCAACGCGCCTTATCAGGCCTATCGGGCGGCTGATGATTACTTTGTGATCGCAGCAGGCAACAACAAGCTATGGGCCAGCGTCTGCGAGGTGGTGGGTCTGCCCAACCTGGTATCGGATGATCGCTTCATGAGCACGACCCTGCGGGCCCAGAACCAGGCCGCACTCAAAGTGCTGCTAGAGGAACAATTTGCAAAGCGCAACGCGTCGGATTGGGTCAAGGCCTTCCAGGATGCTGGCGTGCCTTGCTCACCCATCCAGAAATACAGCCAGGCCTTGCAAGATCCTCAGGCTATTCATTTGCAGTTGGTCAATCCCCAGCAGTTGCCTGGGCATCAGACCAAGACGGTGGGCTGCCCGGTCTGGTTGTCAGGTCAACCGGTAGCCGTAGATACTTCTGTAGAAACCTTGGGACAGTCTAACGACCAGGAGCAGCCATGGCGCAGTCTTTGAACAACACCAGCACACCAGTGGCCGACCGGCTGGCTCCCCTGCGGGCTGCGGTTCAAGCCTTTACCGCATTGGCCGATGCCAAGGCCGACGAGACCAGGTTTCTGGCCGAGGGGCGAGAGATCTTGGGTGACCTGATCGCAGACGACAGCTGGCTCGAGGATGACTTTCGCCAGACTCATCCCCAGTTCTATCAGCAGTACCTGCTTTACTGCGATCCGCACCAGCGGTTTTCGATCCAGAGTTTTGTCTGGGGTCCCGGGCAGGCGACACCGGTACATGACCACACGGTCTGGGGCCTGGTGGGCGTGCTCCAGGGGGCAGAGCGATGCGAGCGGTTTAAGCAGACTTCACAGGGGTTTGTCTCAGATGGTGGTCCCGTATTGTTGGAGCGCGGCCAGGTGGATGCGGTCAGTCCCACTGTGGGCGACATCCACAAGGTGAGCAACGCCTTTGAGGACCGCACCTCCATCTCGATCCATGTCTATGGGGCCAACATCGGCAGCACGCCTCGTCATGTCTTTGATGTGGGCACGGGGCTGGTCAAAGATTTTGTCTCTGGTTATTCCTCGTCTCGTCTGCCGAATATCTGGGATCAGACCGCCATGGTTCGGGCGCAACTCGCGCAAACGGCTCGTTGATGGTCGAGTTGTTTTGGCCGCAGTCGGGCGTGGCCCAGCTGGTTTTGAATCGACCCGAACGTGGGAATGCTTTTAGTGCTGCATTGGTCACTGAACTGACCCAGGCACTCGATCAGGCCCACGCCGAACCAGACACCCACACCGTGATCTTTTCTGCAGAGGGCGATGACTTCTCGACCGGTATGGATTTGTCTGGTCTGTCACAAGAGACCGACGAGTCCCTCTTGGAGCGGTTTGTGGCCATTGAGGATCTGCTGGCCAAGGTCTGGTCCTCGTCTTGTCGAACCGTATCGGTCGTGCATGGTCGCGCCTGGGGTGCGGCGGCCGACCTGGTGCTGGCCTGTGACCTGCGACTGGGGCAGGCCAATGCCAGCTTTCGGTTTCCTGGTGCGCAGTTTGGTTTGGTGTTGGGCAGCCGTCGACTGGCCTGTCGAATCGGCTCAGACCGAGCCCGACAGATCATCCTGCAGGGGAGCACCGTCAAGGCGGACCAGGCTTTGGAGATTGGCATGCTGAACAGACTCGTCGAAGGGTTTGAGCCAGCCGACCTGCCCCAGATTCGGGTGGACCTTGAGACGCAGCGCCAGATCATGGCAGCCACCAGGGCTGCGGACGACGCCACGTCTGAGTCCTTGGCCCAGGATCGCCGGGTACTGGTGGCATCGGCCCAGCGTGCCGGTCTGAAAGACCGCATGCTGCAGTATCTGGCGGGCGTTCAGGCGGCCAAGCAGAAGTCCTAAGGAAGAGGGGTCGAACAGATGGGATCCGCTGCAACTGGGTTTGGGGGATTGGGGGGGCTTGGCATTCAGGCGCTTGCCATAGGCCTTGGGGCGGTATTGGGGGCCTGGGGGCGTTGGGGTTTGGGGCTGGCCTTGAATACGGTCTGGCCCCAGATGGCTCTGGGTACGCTGATGGCCAACTGGTTGGGCAGCCTGGTCATGGGTGGCCTGTTGGCCCTCATCCAGACCACGCCCGATCTGCCACAGGTGCTTCGCTTGTTTCTGGTGACTGGTCTGCTGGGGAGTCTGACCACCTTTTCGGCCTTGACCGGCGAGGTTCTGGAGATGCTGCAGGCTGGTCGCTTGGCCGATGCTGCAATTGCATCAGCCACCCACCTAATCGGGGGGTTGGTCTTGGCGGGAGTTGGATTCTATATTATTGATTTAATTAGAAAATAGTCTTTTCATTCTGCTGAACACTTGTATTTGTTGCACCGCGTCATTATAGTTGGATCCATTGTCACCCACTTCTTCAAAGGACCCACATCATGACCAACCAAATGACCCCTGAGCAGATGCTCAACTCCCTCAAAGAATCTCAGGCTGCCCTGGTGGATCTGGCTGCCCGTTCGCTCGAGTGCATGGAAAAGCACATCGAGCTGAACCTGAAAGCCGCCAAGGCCAATCTGGCCGACGCCACTCAGGCCGCCCACCAGTTGCTGACCGTCAAGGATCTGCCCGAGCTGTCATCAACTGTTCAATCGGTCGCCACGCCCAACGTCAGTAAGGCTGCCCATTACAGCCGCAATGTCTACAACATCAATGCCGAGGCTGCTGCTGAGTTTGCCAAGCTGGTCGAGTCCCGCATCGCCGAAGCCAACAAGCAGATGGCCAGCGCCCTGAACGATCTGAGCAAGAACGCTCCTGCCGGTACCGAGGGCATGGTCGCCATGATGAAGTCGGCCTTTGCTGCCTCTAACTCTGCTTTCGATGCCATCAACAAGGCTACCAAGCAGGTCGTCGAGATGGTGGAGACCAATGTGGATGCCGCCACCAAGGCCGGTGAGGCCGTTGTTGGTCAAGCCACCAAGGCCACCAAGCGCGCTGCCAAGTAAGACGGCTGAGTCGTCAAAACGAAAAAGCCCTGGACCAAGTCCAGGGCTTTTTTATTGGGTGGGTGCGGAGCAGTTGATTAACCCAGTAACCACCGGGCCGCCGCGAGATAGAGCGGAATGCCAAACAAGATGTTCAAGGGGAAGGTGATCCCCAGAGACAGGCCGACATAGACGGAGGCCTGGGCCTCTGGGATCGCCTCGCGCAGAACGGCTGGTACCGCAATGTAACTGGCTGAGGCGGCCAAGACGGCCAGCAGGGTCGCATCGCCTAGCCCCAGACCTACAGCCTTACACAGCAACAGGGCCAAGGCAGCATGCACCAGCGGGGCTGCCACCGCATAGCCCAGCAGTAGCACAGACTGACCACGGAGCGCCCCCAGGTTACGTGCAGCCATCAATCCCATGTCCAGCAGGAAGAAGGCCAGCATGCCTTTGAACAGATCAGCAGAGAAGGGCTTCATGGCCGCAGCGCCCTCTGGGCCCATGTAAAAGCCAATCACCATGCTGGCGAGCAAGAGCAGCTG
>JBMSJG010000061.1:0-6184 GCA_049418645.1 Burkholderiaceae bacterium
CCCGGAAACTTGGCATTGAACTCACGGGCAAACTGCAGGTAGCCCACGATGGTCTTGTTAAACCGCTCACCGGGAATCAGCAGCGGAATACCCGGCGGATAAGGGGTCAGCAGACTGGTGGTGATGCGGCCCTCAAGCTCATCAATGGGAACTCGCTGGGTCTTGCGATGGGCCACGCAGGCAAAGGCCTCAGCCGGCTTCATGGCCGGCTCCATGTTTGAGGTGTACATCTCGGTGGTCAGGCGTGCAATGTCAAAGGCCTTGTAGGTGTCGTGGAGTTGCTGGCACAGGTCACGCAGCCCCACCCGCTCATACTGAGGATGTTTGGCACAGAACTCAGGGATCACCCGCCACATCGGCTGGTTCTTGTCGTAGTCGTCTTTAAACTGCTGCAAGGCCGTCAGCAGCGTGTTCCAGCGGCCCTTGGTGATGCCAATCGTGAACATGATGAAGAAGGAATACAAACCAGTCTTCTCGATGATCACGCCATGTTCAGCCAGGTACTTGGTCACGACCGAGGCCGGAATGCCTTGCTCCGCGAACTCACCCTTGATGCTTAGACCCGGGGTGATGACCGTCGATTTGATGGGGTCCAACATGTTGAAACCCGGTACCAACTGGTCAAAGCCGTGCCATTCGTCGTTGGGGTCTAACTCCCACTGCTCGCGCTGAGCCATGCCATCGGAGTCGGCCTGAACGTCCTCTGGACCCCAGACTTGAAACCACCAGTCGTTGCTGCCGAACTCCTCTTCCACCTTGCGCATGGCCCGACGAAAATCCAGGGCCTCGACGATGCTCTCCTCGACCAAAGCGGTGCCACCTGGCGGCTCCATCATGGCCGCCGCCACATCCAGTGAGGCGATGATGGCGTACTGAGGACTGGTGGAGGTGTGCATCAGATAGGCCTCGTTGAAGAGGTCTCGGTCCAACTGTCGGGCCTGACTCTCCTGAACCAGAATCTGCGACGCCTGCGATAGGCCCGCCAGAAGTTTGTGGGTGGACTGGGTGGAGAACACGATGGGATCGGTTGGCCGGGGACGGTCTTTGCCGATGGCATGCATGTTCTTGTAGAAATCATGAAAGGCTGCGTGGGGTAGCCAGGCCTCATCAAAGTGCAGGGTGTCGATGTAATCGCCCAGCTGGTCTTTGATCATCTCGACGTTGTAGAGCACGCCGTCATAGGTGCTCTGGGTGATGGTCAGGATGCGCGGCTTGGTGGGCTGACCGGCCTTCTTGGCCGCCTCCCAGGCTGCTTTGGCAAAGGGGTTGGCCTGGATCTTGGCCTCAATGGTCTTGGGGTCGAACTCGCTCAAAGGAATCGGGCCGATGATGCCCAGGTGATTGCGGGTGGGCATGAGAAAGACCGGAATGGCCCCCGTCATGGTGATCGCATGCAGCACACTCTTGTGGCAGTTACGGTCCACCACCACGATGTCCCCAGGGGCTACCGAGGCATGCCAGACCACCTTGTTGCTGGTCGAGGTGCCGTTGGTGACAAAGAAGCAATGGTCTGCGTTGAAGATGCGCGCAGCATTTCGCTCCGAATCCGCTACCGGGCCAGTGTGGTCCAGCAGCTGGCCGAGTTCATCGACCGCATTGCAGACGTCTGCGCGCAGCATGTTCTCGCCGAAAAACTGGTGAAACATCTGGCCAACGGGCGACTTGAGGAAGGCCACACCACCGGAGTGGCCAGGACAGTGCCAAGAGTAAGAACCATCCTGAGCGTAATGCAGCATGGCCCTGAAAAACGGAGGTGCCAGGGAGTCTAGGTAGGACTTGGCCTCGCGGATGATGTGACGGGCGACAAAGTCGGGCGTGTCTTCGAACATGTGAATGAAGCCGTGCAGCTCACGCAGAACGTCGTTCGGGATGTGGCGCGAGGTCCGGGTCTCACCATAGAGGTAGATGGGAATCTCGGCATTGCGAAAGCGGATCTCGGTCACAAAGGCCCGCAGGTTGCGCAGGGCATGGGTGACCTCTTCCTTGCTGCCGGCTCCAAACTCCTCATCGTCGATGGAGAGAATGAAGGCAGAGGCCCTGGACTGCTGCTGGGCAAACTGGGCCAGGTCTCCGTAGCTGGTCACGCCCAAGACCTCCATCCCCTCTTTTTCAAGAGCCTCGGCCAAGGCGCGGATGCCCAGGCCCGAGGTGTTCTCGGAGCGGAAGTCTTCGTCAATGATGACGATGGGGAATCGAAACTTCATGGGCCCAGCCTTTCAACAGAGGTTGACTGCTTTTGGCAGCGTAAGGGCGCCATGTTAGGTCATATTTGTGGCACTTTTTTGGATTTAGCACTCTAAGTATCTGAGTGCTAAAATGAAGCCATGGAGGGCCGTTGCATGACCAGTACAGCCTTAGCCTTAAACCATCTCTCGCCGGGTGCCAACCTGGAGGGCTACCTGCGCGCCGTCCAGCAGTACCCCCTGCTCACCGCCGAGCGTGAGCAGACTTTGGCTCTGCGCTTCCGAACCCTCGAAGATCTTGATGCTGCAAGAGAGTTAGTGCTCTCTCACTTGCGTCTGGTGGTGGCTGTCTCTCGCCAATACATGGGCTATGGGCTGCCCCAGGCCGACCTGATCCAGGAAGGCAATGTGGGCCTGATGAAGGCGGTCAAGCGATACGACCCTACCCAGGGGGTTCGTCTGGTGTCCTACGCCCTGCATTGGATCAAGGCTGAAATCCACGAATACATTCTGCGCAACTGGCAGATGGTCAAGGTCGCGACGACCAAGGCCCAACGCAAACTCTTCTTCAACCTTCGCAGCCTCAAGCGAGCACTCGGGGCCGACAAGGGTGTTAACGCCTCTCAGGCCCAGGCGATCGCCAAGGAACTGAATGTCTCGGCCGATGAGGTCATGGAGATGGACCGCCGCCTGTCGGGTGGTGACACGCCTTTGGAAGGTCACACCGAAGACGGCGAAGAAGTGGCAGGCCCAATTGCGAGCCTCGCCGCAGAGGATGCCGACCCCGCCGAGATCGTCGCCCAGGCCCAAGAGACGCGCGTCAACCAGCAGCGCATGGCTGCAGCATTGGCGAGTCTGGACGAGCGAAGTCGGGACATTCTGATGGCCCGCTGGCTTCAAGATGAAGATGGTCAGACGCCCACCTTGCATGACCTCGCAGCCCGCTATGGGATTTCTGCGGAGCGGGTTCGTCAGATCGAGGCCAACGCCCTGAAGAAGATCAAGATCGCCCTCACAGCCTGATGGGCTTGGCTTGTTGACTTGGCTCTAGAGGCGGGGTTGTCAGGTGGCTCGCAGGGCTAGTGCGGCAGGTAGTGGTCGATCAGCAGGGCCGCAAACAAATAAGCCAGATACCAAATCGAATACTTAAAGGTCTTTCTGGCCAGCGGTTCGCTGTACTCACGATAGAGCTGCCAGGCCAGTTGCAGAAAGCGGCCACCCAAGAACAGGGCGGCTATCAGATACCAGATGCCGCTCAGACCAATGGCAGTTGGTAGCACCGTGGTGGCCACCAGCAAGAAGGTGTAGAGCAGGATGTGCAGGCGCGTGAACTGAGGCCCATGTGTCACCGGCAGCATGGGCAGGCCCGAGCGAGCATAGTCGTCTGTTCGATAAAGGGCGAGCGCCCAGAAGTGTGGCGGCGTCCAGACAAAAATAATCAGAAAAAGAACCCAGGCTTCAGGCGGGGCCGTGTTCGTCACGGCGGCCCATCCCAGCACCGGGGGCATGGCACCAGAGGCGCCACCAATGACAATGTTCTGAGGCGTTAGGGGCTTGAGGACCAGGGTGTAAATGACCGCATAGCCGACAAAGGTCGCAAAGGTGAGCCAGGCGGTGAGTGCATTGACGAAGAGAAATAAGATGGCCATGCCAAGCCCGCCCAAGACCACCGAAAATGCAATGGTCTGTCGAACCGTGAGCGTTCCCGAGGGCAACGGTCGCCAGGCGGTTCGGGCCATCTTGGCGTCGATGTGACTTTCGACCAAACAGTTAATCGCAGCGGCGGCTCCGGCCACCAAGGTAATGCCCAACGTTCCGGCGACCAGGGGCGCCACAGGCACCATGCCCGGGACCGACATGAACATGCCAATGACCGCGCAGAAGACGATGAGCAGGTTGACCCGAGGTTTGGTCAGGGCCAGGTACTGGCGGGCCAGGTTGCTGTCTGCAGGTAGAACGGCGGTGGTCATCTGACTATTATCCGCCGGAACCTAGGGTGAGGTCCTGGCTAGCCAATTCGCGAGGCCTTCAGCAGCTTCATCAGGTCTTTTTTCATCCCCTGCGGATCGGCCTTGATCGGAAAACGCATCATCAGATTGCCAAGAGGGTCTACAAGGTGGACGTGGTTGGGCATCCATGCGCCCGGCTGATTCGGCTGAAGCCTTACCACCCAGAGGCCCTGCTCTTCGTCTCGAAGGGTCGGCTGCCCACCATCGGTTACCAGCCAGAGCCGTTCCACCCGATCACGCTCACGGCCAGTGGTCAGGCGGACTTGGCGCATCTGCCAGAGCTGCTCGCGGCAGTCCGCATCGCATGCGGCGGGGCCAACCCAGACCATCAACCAGCGACCGCGGAAATCGCCCAGCTCTGAGAATGACTGTCGCCGGTCGTCTTTTGGCCAGGTCTTGATGACATCCAGCAGACCTGACTCCTGGTCGGGCTTGGCCAACAACTCGGTCTTGACATCAGAGACCGCCTTCTGCGGAGAGAGCAGTTCGCCATGGTTGGTTCGACCCTCGGGTCGTACGCCGTAATACATGACATAAGACAGCAGCACCGGCGCTAGACAGACCGCAATCACCAGATAAAGACTCGCGCGACTGGTCTTTGACTTGGTGCTGGCTACAGGTGGTGTCGACTGTTGCGTATTCATAGGGCCATTATTCGTGTTTGGTTTGGGCTGACGAGGGATGACGCTTTTCAAGAGACAAGCGCCAGGCGAAGACCAGGGCGGCCAGCGACATCATCCACCACTGAAAGGCATAGCCTCGGTGCTTGTCGACTGCGTCGGATGGTGGGGCTGGTACCTGACGCAGCAGTCCATCAGACGAGTCGGAAGTCTGCCAGAAGATCAACGGCCAGACCCGCTCACCATGAGTGGTTTTCAACCCGGCGCTGTTCGTCACGCGTTGGGTGGCGACCGCCCAATCAACGTTCTGCCAGAGTGCGCCTTGTCTGAGACTTTGAGGATCACTGGAGAGCTCTAGTCGCTGCAGCAGGCTGGCCAATCCGACTGCGCGGATGTCGGCAGCGGCCTGTTCGGGTAGGTGTTGTCCGCCCGACATCAGGCTGCGGGCACGCGGATTGTCCAGGCCCGGTGGCTTGGGCGCCCAGCCGCGGTTCACCCAGACCAGACTCTGGTCAGGTAAGGCGACGGCCGTTAAGACATTGACACCGGGCTTGCCGTTGAGCAGCCGATTGTCCAGATAGAAGGTGCTCTCCGGCAGCCACCGGCCCCGAATCGCCACCTCTTTGCGGTCGAGGTCTTGGGCTGGTCGGCCTAACTGCCAAGGCAGTGACCCACCAAGGCTTGGGGTCCCCGCGTCATTGCGCTGGGCCGCCTGACGTTCAATGGCCTCGAAGATCGCCTGCTTCTCCAGAGAGCGGTTCCACTGCCAGACTCCCAGGCTTAGGGTCAGCAGGGCCAGCAGCAAGGCCACACCACTGGCCAGGTTCAGGCGCATGGGTCGGGCAGGTCTGGGATTCGGCTGTACCATGGGTCTCTTGTCTGAGGTCTTTGATGAATGAGGTGGGTGGCGCTGTGTCGAAACTGTTAATTGGAATCGCGTTTATTGGGATCCTGGTGAGCCTGGGGTCTGCCTTCTTCTACCTGATGCGGGACAAAGGGCGCAGCAACAACACGGTCAAGGCCTTGGCCATCCGGGTGGGACTGTCGATCCTGCTGTTCCTGTCCCTGCTGGTGGCTCATCGATACGGCCTGATCGAATCGACCGGGATTCGTTATTAGGACGGCCTGAACGTCGATCGGTTCAGACTGACCAAGCTCGATCTTTGCCAGGTTCTCCAAAATACCAAGGGCCGCTTCACGCGGCCCTTGTGCTATCTGGCGCTGAGATGTCCCCGCCAGTGACTTACAGCCAATAGACCACCACGTAGAGGCCCAGCCAGACCACGTCCACGAAGTGCCAATACCAGGCTGCCGCCTCGAAGCCGAAGTGGCTCTCGGGCTTGAAGTGGCCGGCCCGCAGGCGGAACCAGAT
>JBMSJG010000062.1:0-6063 GCA_049418645.1 Burkholderiaceae bacterium
GGCGGCCGTACCGTGGGCGCCGGCGTCGTCGCAAAAGTACTGGATTAATAGCGACTCGATCTGCGAAGAAGGTTAGAAGGGGTATAGGGGCATAGCTCAACTGGCAGAGCGTCGGTCTCCAAAACCGAAGGTTGGGGGTTCGATTCCCTCTGCCCCTGCCAACCCTTCCCAGCAGACCAGTTAACCACACTCACTTAAGCAAAGACTTCCTGGGTTCTATGACCACCGTAACCGATGTCACCTCAGCCTGGCCCAATCGGCTCATGCTGACGGCCTCAGCCGCCGCCTTCCTCGCGGGAGTGGTGGGCTTTCATTGGGCCGGTGATCGCGCACTCATGGCGCTGGGTTTGCTGCTGGCTGGCCTTGTTGTTGCGGTGGTGTTGGGGCTCTTGAGCCCATCGGGTCGGCGCTTTGTAGCCTTTTCTAAAGAAGCGACCCACGAGGCCAAGCGTGTGCACTGGCCCACCCGCAAGGAAACCTTGCAGGCGACCGGCATTGTCTTCGTCTTCGTTTTTGTGATGGCCCTATTTCTTTGGCTGACTGACAAGTCATTGGAATGGGTGCTCTACGACCTGTTGTTGGGATGGAAGTAACAATGACCAAACGTTGGTATGTGGTACATGCCTTTTCTGGCATGGAGAAGAGTGTCGCGCGCGCCATTCAGGAGCGGGTCGACCGTGCCGGCATGCAAGATCAGTTCGGTCAGATTCTGGTTCCCACCGAAGAAGTGGTTGAGGTGCGTGGCGGCAAAAAGGCCCTGTCTGAGCGACGCTTTTTTCCGGGCTACGTACTCGTCGAAATGGAAATGAACGAGCAGACCTGGCATTTGGTGAAGAACACCAACAAGGTCACAGGCTTCGTTGGTGGAACGGCCAGCAAGCCCACCCCCATCTCTCAGGCAGAGGTCGACAAGATCATGGCCCAAGTTCAGGAGGGCGTTGAAAAGCCCCGGCCCAAGGTCTTGTTTGAGGTGGGTGAAGTGGTTCGCGTCAAAGAAGGCCCTTTTACAGACTTCAATGGCAACGTCGAAGAAGTCAATTACGAAAAAAATCGGCTCCGGGTCTCGGTCACCATTTTTGGTCGATCGACCCCTGTTGAGCTGGAGTTTGGTCAGGTCGAGAAGCTTTAAGAACAATCTGCTTGGCCAGCTCGGCGCGGCATTACCGCACGGGGGGTCATACAGACGTGGTGTAGTAGCTGTGTGTAGTTAGGTGCGGCGCCCGAAAGGGTGTCGTTTTGAGGAGCGGTGGGGCTCAAGGATATTTGGGCAAAGCCACTGCGATTGAACTCGCGAAAGGACGCCATCATGGCAAAGAAGATCGTCGGTTACATCAAGCTTCAAGTACCGGCTGGCAAGGCAAACCCCTCGCCACCCATTGGCCCAGCGCTCGGTCAGCGCGGCCTGAACATCATGGAATTCTGTAAGGCGTTCAATGCCCAGACGCAGGGTGTTGAGCCTGGTCTGCCGATTCCATGCGTGATCACCGCCTATGCGGACAAGACCTTCACCTTCATCATGAAGACGCCCCCTGCGTCCATCCTGATCAAGAAGGCCGCCAAGATTGATAAGGGCTCCTCCAAGCCCCACACCGATAAAGTTGGCTCCATCACCCGCGCTCAGTGCGAGGAGATTGCCAAGCTCAAGAAACCCGACCTGACGGCTGCAGACCTCGAGGCGGCCGTTCGTACGATCGCAGGCAGCGCCCGCAGTATGGGCATCACGGTGGAAGGACTCTAAATGGCCAAGCTATCCAAGCGCGTTACCGCAGTCCGCGCCCAAGTCGACCGCGCCCGTAACTACTCCGCAGACGATGCTCTGAACTTGGCCAAGGCTTGCGCCACCGCCAAATTCAAAGAGTCAGTCGATGTGGCTGTTCAACTCGGCATCGATGCCAAAAAATCGGACCAGCTGGTCCGCGGCTCCATCGTGCTGCCCGCTGGTACCGGCAAGACCGCCCGTGTAGCGGTGTTCGCCCAGGGTGAAAAAGCCGATCAGGCCAAGGCCGCTGGCGCAGAGATTGTTGGCATGGATGACTTGGCTGCCAACATCAAGGCCGGTCAGATGGATTTCGATGTGCTCATCGCTTCCCCCGACGCGATGCGTCTGGTGGGCCAGCTCGGCCAGATTCTGGGACCCCGCGGCTTGATGCCAAACCCCAAGGTCGGCACGGTGACGCCGGATGTCGCCCAGGCGGTTAAAAACGCAAAGGCTGGTCAGGTTCAATACCGAACCGACAAGGCCGGCATCATCCACTGCACCATTGGCCAGGCTTCTTTTGAAGTCGACGCGCTCAAGTCCAATCTGCTGGCCTTGATCGAGGCCCTGCAGCGGGCCAAGCCTGCCTCATCCAAGGGGCAGTACCTTCGTAAGGTGGCCATTTCAACCACCATGGGACCTGGTATCCGCGTGGACACCCAGTCCCTGTTGCAGACAGGATCATAAGAACTTTGGGCTGCTGAGCATCGAGGTCTGATGCTTGGCAGGTTGTCAAAGACCGTTGGGGCAAATCGGGTGGTTGACGAGGCGCTTAAATCCAGGTGGTTCTCTGGTCCCAGCGTAGATGGCGGTCCCCAAGAACAATTCAAGGCACTTCGGTGCTGAGCGGTGTTCAAAGGTCGCCGGTTTCAACCGTCTGAAGAACCATCAGGTTCGACAGACCTTGAGTAGGAGTAGAACGTGGCATTAAACCGCGAAGCAAAGGCAGTCATCATCGACGACGTCTCGGCCCAGGTGGCCAAGGCTCAGGCGATTGTGGTGGCCGAGTACCGTGGTCTCGATGTCGCCAGCATCACTGAGCTGCGTCGCAAAGCCCGCGACGCCGGTGTCTACCTGCGTGTTCTCAAGAACACGCTGGTGCGCCGGGCCCTGAACGAGACGCCATTCGAGAAGCTGACCGACCAACTGGCCGGCCCGCTGATCTATGGCATTTCTGAAGACCCGGTGGCTGCCGCAAAGGTCATGAATGACTTTGCGAAGGCCAATGAGGCACTGGTTATCAAGGGCGGCGCCATGCCCAACACCCTCATCACCACCGATGGCATCAAGGCCCTGGCCTCCCTGCCCTCACGTGATGAATTGTTGGCCAAGCTGCTCGGCACGATGCAGGCCCCTGTGGCGAAGTTTGTCCAGACCCTTAACGAGGTGCCGTCCAAGTTTGTCCGTACGGTTGCCGCGCTCAAGGATCAGCGCGAACAGACCCCAGCGTGATCACAGTCTTAACACCGCAATCTGTATTAACCAATTGGAGTATTTGAAATGGCAATGAGCAAAGAAGAAATCCTCGACGCGATTGGCGCGATGAGCGTGCTTGAGCTCTCTGAGCTGATCAAGCAAATGGAAGAGAAGTTTGGCGTTTCTGCGGCAGCCGCCGCAGTCGCTGTTGCAGCACCTGCTGCTGGTGGTGCCGCTGCTGGTGGTGCCGCTGCAGAAGAGAAGACCGACTTCACCGTCGTTCTGGCTGCTGCAGGCGACAAGAAGGTTGAGGTCATCAAGGTTGTCCGCGCGGCAACCGGCCTGGGCCTGAAAGAAGCCAAAGACCTGGTTGACGGCGCTCCCAAGCCCGTCAAAGAGGGTATCAACAAGGCCGACGCCGAGGCGCTCAAGAAGCAACTCGAAGAGGCTGGCGCCAAGGTTGAGCTCAAGTAAGTTTTTTCGAGCACGTCCCGCCGGGGGAACCCCCGGTGGGGCTGACTCCGCCATGTTGATGCTGAGGCATCAGCCGACATCGCAGAGTTAGTCCCTTCTTTTTCAGACCCCAAGGACCCATTCATGGCCTACAACTTCACTGAAAAGAAACGCATCCGTAAGAGTTTCGCCAAACGTCCTCCCGTGCTGGAGGTGCCGTATCTGCTGGAGACCCAGCTGCAGTCTTACCGCAGCTTTCTCCAGGCGGACGCAGCCCCTGATGCCCGTGCCGATGATGGCCTTCAGGCTGCCTTCAAATCAATTTTCCCGATCACCAGCCACAATGGCCTGGCCCGACTCGAGTTTGTGAACTATCAGCTCGGCACGCCAGCCTTTGACATGAAGGAGTGTCAACAGCGCGGCCTGACATTTGCTGCGCCGCTGCGCGCTCGGGTGCGTCTGGTCATCATGGACCGCGAGGCGGCCAAGCCGACGGTCAAAGAGGTGAAGGAGCAAGAGGTCTACATGGGCGAAATGCCGCTCATCACGGACACTGGCTCGTTTGTCATCAATGGCACTGAGCGTGTCATCGTTAGCCAGTTGCACCGGTCGCCCGGCGTCTTTTTCGAACACGATCGCGGCAAGACCCATAGCTCAGGCAAGCTGTTGTTCTCGGCGCGCATCATTCCCTACCGTGGCTCTTGGCTCGACTTCGAGTTCGACCCCAAGGATATTCTTTACTTCCGGGTTGACCGTCGCCGCAAGATGCCGGTCACCATCCTGATGAAAGCGCTGGGACTGTCTCCCGAGCAGATTCTGGCCAACTTCTTTGCCTTCGACCACTTCCAACTGATGCCCGATGGTGCCTCAATGGAACTCGTGGCTGATCGGCTGCGGGGCGAGCAGGCTCGCTTTGACATCGTTGACAAGTCCGGAAACGTCATCGTTTCGCGGGACAAGCGAATCAATGCCAAGCACATTCGTGACATTGAGAAGGCGGGCCTTAAGCGAGTCTCGGTTCCGGATGACTACTTGTTGGGCCGCATGATGGCCACCAATGTGGTCGATGGCGACACCGGCGAGCTCATTGCCAAGGCCAACGACGAGATCACCGAAGAGCTGCTGGCCAATCTACGTGAAGCCAAGGTCCGCGATTTCTCAACGCTCTACATCAACGACCTCGATCATGGTGGTTACATCTCCTCCACCTTGCGCCTCGACGAGACGCCAGACCAACTCGCTGCCCGCGTTGCGATCTATCGCATGATGCGGCCCGGGGAGCCACCGACCGAGGATGCGGTTGAGGCGCTCTTTAATCGCCTGTTCTTTAGTGAGGAGTCTTACGACCTCTCCAAAGTCGGTCGTATGAAGTTCAACCGTCGCCTGGGTCGTGATGAGGTGGGCGGTGCGATGGTCCTCTCCAACGAGGACATCCTAGACACCATCAAGGTCCTGGTGGAGCTGCGCAATGGACGCGGCGAGATCGATGACATCGATCACCTGGGCAATCGTCGTGTTCGTTGTGTTGGCGAACTCGCGGAAAACCAATTCCGCTCTGGACTGGTTCGCGTGGAGCGGGCTGTCAAGGAGCGACTTGGCCAGGCCGAGAGCGACAACCTCATGCCCCATGACCTGATCAACAGCAAGCCGATTTCGGCGGCCATTCGGGAATTTTTTGGCTCGAGCCAGTTGTCCCAGTTCATGGACCAGACCAACCCCTTGTCCGAGATCACGCACAAGCGTCGCGTCTCAGCACTAGGCCCTGGCGGCCTGACTCGCGAGCGGGCCGGCTTTGAAGTCCGTGACGTACACCCAACGCATTACGGTCGGGTCTGCCCGATCGAGACGCCAGAGGGCCCGAACATCGGCCTGATCAACTCTCTGGCGCTCTATGCTCGTCTTAACGAGTATGGCTTTCTCGAGACGCCTTATCGCCGCGTGACCAATGGTCAGGTGACCGATCAGATCGATTACCTGTCGGCCATTGAAGAGGGCCGCTATGTTGTGGCCCAGGCCAATGCCGTGGTCGACGAAAAAGGTCGGCTGCTCGAGGACTTGGTCTCTGTACGTGTCAATGGTGAGACCACCCTGTCCTCGCCTGACAAGGTTGAGTACATGGACGTGGCGCCATCTCAGATTGTCTCGGTTGCCGCTTCGCTCATTCCGTTCCTAGAGCACGACGACGCAAACCGAGCGCTGATGGGCTCGAACATGCAGCGACAGGCCGTTCCCTGCCTGCGTCCCCAGAAACCACTGGTGGGCACCGGTATTGAACGTACCTGTGCGGTTGACTCCGGTACGGTTGTTCAGGCCCGCCGCGGCGGTACTGTTGACTACGTTGATTCGCGTCGTGTGGTGATCCGCGTCAACGACAGCGAGACCAAGGCTGGCGAGTCTGGTGTCGACATTTACAACCTGATCAAATACACCCGATCCAA
>JBMSJG010000063.1:0-6044 GCA_049418645.1 Burkholderiaceae bacterium
TGTGGCATGGCGGGCAGCTTTGGCTACGAGGCGGCGCATCAGTCGGTCTCCAAGGCCATGGCCCAGGCCAGCCTGCTGCCGGCGGTGGCGTCCGCGCCGGCTGATGCCCTGCTGGTGGCCGACGGGTTTTCTTGTCGGCATCAGATCGCGGATCTGTCGACTCGGCAGGCCGAACATGCCGTCATGGTTTTGCATAGGGCCATTTGTCGGGCCAAAGGGCGATAATCCTGTCTTCTCCTCACTAAAAACGATCTGAATCGGCTATGGATCCTCTCTTTCGCAAGCAGGCCCTGGAGTACCACGAGTTTCCCACCCCAGGAAAAATCTCCGTCACGCCCACCAAGCAGCTGACCAACCAGCGAGACTTGGCCCTGGCCTACTCACCAGGTGTGGCGGCCGCCTGCGAGGAAATCGTCAAGGATCCGATCAATGCCTTCCGCTACACCGCCCGCGGCAATCTTGTGGCGGTGATCACCAATGGCACGGCCGTCCTCGGGCTGGGCGACATCGGACCGCTGGCCTCCAAGCCGGTCATGGAGGGCAAGGGCGTTCTCTTCAAGAAGTTCGCCGGCATCGATGTCTTTGACATCGAGGTCAATGAGAAAGACCTGGACAAGCTGGTCGACATCGTGGCGGCCCTGGAGCCCACCTTTGGTGGCGTGAACCTAGAGGACATCAAGGCGCCGGATTGTTTCTACGTGGAGCGCAAGCTGCGCGAGCGCATGAAGATCCCCGTCTTCCATGATGACCAGCATGGCACCGCCATCGTGGTGGGCGCTGGCATGGTCAACGGGCTTAAGGTCGTTGGCAAGGACATCAAGAAGGTTAAGTTTGTGGTGTCAGGCGCCGGCGCTGCCGCACTGGCCTGTCTGGATCTGTTGCTGGATTTGGGTCTGCCACGCGAGAACATTTGGGTCACTGATATCAAGGGTGTGGTCTACGAGGGCCGCACAGAACTGATGGACCCCGAGAAAGCCCGGTTTGCTCAAAAGACCGATGCCCGAACGCTGGCTGAAGTCATTGAAGGGGCAGACGTGTTTCTGGGACTGTCTGCCGCGGGCGTGCTCAAGCCGGAGATGGTCGCCAAGATGGCACCCAATCCGATTGTCTTTGCTCTGGCCAATCCGACACCAGAGATCCTGCCCGAGGAAGTCGCGGCCGTTCGCGATGATGTGATCATGGCCACCGGCCGGACCGACTATCCCAATCAGGTCAACAACGTCCTCTGTTTCCCCTTTATCTTCCGTGGCGCACTGGACGTTGGTGCCACCACCATTACTCGAAACATGGAGTTGGCCGCCGTACACGCTGTGGCCGAGCTGGCAAGGGCTGAGCAGTCCGAGGTGGTGACGGCTGCCTATGGCACCGAGGGTCTGAGCTTTGGCCCTCAGTACCTCATTCCCAAACCGTTTGATCCACGTCTGATCATCAGGATTGCCTCGGCCGTGGCCCAGGCGGCCATGGACGATGGTGTGGCCACGCGCCCCATCGTCGACATGGCCGGATACATCGACCGTCTCCAAGAATTTGTGTACCACTCGGGCAACTTCATGAAGCCGCTGCTATCGGCTGCCAAGCGGGCCGACAAGCGCAGAGTGGTCTATGCCGAAGGGGAAGAAGAGCGCGTGCTGCGCGCTGTTCAGGTGGTGGTCGACGAGCAGTTGGCTCAGCCGATTCTGATTGGTCGTCCAGCTGTGATTCAGAGTCGCCTGGAGCGTTTTGGCCTTCGCATGCGCGAAGGGGTGGACTTCACCGTCATTAACCCAGAGCAAGATGACCGATATCGTGATTATTGCGACACCTATCATCGACTGACCAGTCGCAAGGGGGTGACCGCGCAGTATGCCAAGCTCGAAATGCGCCGTCGTCATACCTTGATTGGTTCGATGATGATCCACAAGGGCGATGCCGACGGCATGGTCTGTGGCACCTTTGGCACTCACAGCCTGCACCTCCATTATGTTGACCAGGTTCTCGGCCGAAAGGCCAACGCCACCTGTTATGCAGCGATGAACATTCTCATGCTGCCCAAGCGCACCCTGGCGATCGTCGATACCCACGTCAATGAAAACCCAAGCGCCGAGCAGATCGCTGAGATTACGATCGCTGCAGCCGCAGAGATTCGAAAGCTGGGCATCGAACCCAGAGCGGCCCTCATCTCGCACAGCAACTTTGGGAGTTCACAGTCTTGCTCTGCTCAAAAGATGCGTCAGGCGCTGGCCCTCATTCGAGAGCAGGCGCCCGAGCTCAACGTCGATGGTGAGATGCATGGTGACGTGGCCCTGGACCCGGCCATGCGAGCTCAGATCCTGCCGGACTCCACTCTCGTTGGTGAGGCCAACCTGCTGGTGATGCCCACCCTAGAGTCCGCCAACATCGCCTACAACCTGCTCAAAACGGCTGCTGGGAACAACGTGGCGGTTGGGCCCATTCTGTTGGGCTGCGCAGCACCGGTGCACATCGTGACGTCGTCGGCTACTGTTCGTCGCCTGGTGAACATGACGGCTCTGACCGTCATCGACGCCAACACCAAGTCGGTCCAGGCCTAGAACTCTCCCAGCCGCACGGCGATGGCAGTCAGCACGACTGCCGCCGCCGTTTCGGTGCGCAGAATTCGCGGTCCGCAGCGCACGCCCTGAAAGCCAGCCCGTCTGGCCAGGGCTTCTTCCTCGTCACTCCAGCCCGCCTCGGGTCCAATGGCCACGGTCATGTCCGGTGTCATGGGGGCGGTCGACAGACTCTGGTCTGCGAATGGGTCCAGCAGCCAAGCGGTGGAACCGGCCTGCGATACAGCAGCCTCGAAGCTGGCAATGGGCAAGACTGTCATGACTTGGTTGCGGCCACACTGGGCGGCCGCCGAGTCTGCAATGCGTTGCCAGTGGGCCTGGCGTTTGCTGGCCCGATCGGCCTCTAGTTTGAGCTGAGATCTGCTGGTTCGCACGGGAAGTAGTTGACTGGCGCCCAATTCGCAGGCCTTTTGAACCACCCAGTCCATCTTGTCGCCCAGGCAGAGGGCCTGGATAACCGTCACCCGCGCCGGGGATTCTCGATTGACGGATTCGAGTGCCTGGACCTGACAGATGCTGTGCTTGGGGTGGGCCTCGCTGAGAATGGCCCGGGCTTCCTGACCCTGTCCATTGAAGAGCACCACCGAATCCCCTGGTGCCGCCCGCAGAACCCGAACCAGGTGGTGGGACGCCTCTTCCGATAACTGGTTTGGGCCCGGGCCCAGGTTTGGCTGAAAAATGCGTGGCAGCATGGGAGACATCATAGATCGGATGATTCAGGTTTTCGAAAGAAATCCGGTAAGAAACTTCAAGGTATCTATAGGTATAAGTCGGTAGAATGAGGGGTCTTGCTGGGCACATTCGCCGCCAGAGCGGGTGGTTCGGCAGCTGACAACAGTTCACGCCAGGGAGCCCGTTTTGAGTAGCCACGACACCTCAGCGCCGGCCATGAAAGCCGCCGCGCCCAAGTACCAGTCCCCTATTGAAAAAGACATGGCCAATGCGATCCGAGCCCTGGCCATGGATGCGGTGCAAAAGGCCAATTCTGGACACCCTGGCATGCCCATGGGCATGGCCGAGATGGCAGTTGCCCTGTGGCGTGACCATCTGAGCCACAACCCGACGGACCCCAAATGGGCCAACCGCGACCGTTTTGTGGTGAGCAACGGCCACGGTTCCATGCTGTTGTATGCCCTGCTTCATCTGACGGGCTATGACCTGCCCATGGAAGAGCTCAAGAACTTCCGGCAGTTGCATTCCAAGACCCCTGGCCACCCAGAGGTCGATGTCACCCCAGGCGTTGAGACCACCACGGGGCCGTTGGGCCAGGGCATCACCAATGCGGTGGGCCTGGCTCTGGCCGAGCGTCTGTTGGCCTCTGAATTCAACCAGCCTGGTCACGAGGTCGTTGACCACAACACCTATGTGTTCCTGGGCGACGGCTGCCTGATGGAAGGCATCAGCCATGAGGCCTGCGCCTTGGCGGGTGTCTGGGGTCTGTCCAAACTCATCGCCCTCTATGACGACAATGGCATCTCGATCGATGGACAGGTGGATGGCTGGTTTCGCGATGACACCAAGAAGCGATTCGAGGCCTACGGCTGGAATGTGATTGGACCCATTGATGGCCACGATGTGGCGGCTGTCTCCGCTGCGCTGGCCAAGGCCAAGGCCTGGGCCAAGCAGGCCGGGAGTGCACCATCTGGGCGACTGGCCCCCACCATGATCATCTGCAAGACCAACATTGGACAGGGATCCCCCAACCGGGTGGGTACGGCCAAGGCCCACGGTGAGGCTTTGGGGGCTGAGGAAATCGCCCTGACCCGACAGGCCATCGGCTGGAACCACGGGCCTTTTGAGATTCCCGCGCCGGTCTACAACGCCTGGGATGCCAAGTCCTCGGGTCGCCACCGTCAACAGGCCTGGGACAAGCGCTTCGCCGACTATTCGGCTGCCCATCCCACCCTCGCCTTGGCCTTCCAACGACGCATGCGTGGCGACCTGCCCCGTGACTTTGCTGAGAAGACCCAGGCCTTGATCGCCAAGTTCTGCCAGGACGCCCCCAATGTTGCCAGTCGCAAGGCCTCGCAGATGGTGCTCGATGACATTGGCCCCCGACTACCCGGACTGCTCGGTGGCTCGGCCGATCTGACTGGCTCCAACCTCACCAACTGGAAGGGTGTCACCAGCCTCAAGGTCGATGCCAAGGGCCAGATGACGGCCGGTCAGCACATCAGCTACGGCGTGCGCGAATTTGGTATGGCCGCCATTTGCAATGGCATCGCGCTGCATGGTGGCTTTATTCCCTATTGCGGCACCTTCCTGACCTTCTCGGATTACAGCCGCAATGCGATTCGCATGGCGGCACTCATGCGCAAGCAAGTCATCCACGTCTTTACCCACGACTCGATTGGCCTGGGCGAAGACGGACCGACTCACCAGCCCGTTGAGCATCCCTCGTCGCTGCGCCTGATTCCCAATCTTCACGTCTGGCGTCCCGCCGATGCCGTCGAGACCGCTGTGGCCTGGCAGAGCGCCTTGGAGCGTCGCAATGGCCCCACCGCCTTGTTGCTCTCACGGCAGGGTCTGCCCCCTCAGGTGAAGGACGTTAAAACCGCCAAGGAGATTGCCAAGGGCGGCTATGTGCTGTCGTCCGATGCCAAGCCATCGGTGGTGCTCATGGCCACCGGATCTGAAGTCATGCTGGCCATCCAGGCGGCTGAGCAACTGCGGGCCCAGAAGATTACCGTGCGGGTGGTGTCCATCCCCTCGACCACCGTCTTTGATCAGCAGTCAGCGGCCTACAAAGAGTCGGTCCTGCCAGCAGGTATTCCACGCGTGGCCATCGAGGCTGGGGTCACCGATTTCTGGTGGAAGTATCAGCCTGATGCGGTGCTGGGCCTCGATAAATTTGGTGAGTCGGCCCCCGCTGGGGCACTCTATGCCCACTTCGGATTAACCGCCGAGGCCCTGGCCAAGACTGCCCGTCTGGCCATGGGACTTCGCGCCTAATTTTTATTTTTAGACAGGAGAATTTTCAATGACCATCAAAGTTGCGATCAATGGTTACGGCCGCATCGGCCGGAACGTTCTGCGGGCCCACTATGAGGGCGGTAAGAAACACGACATCCAGATCGTTGCGATCAATGACTTGGGCAAACCAGAGACCAATGCCCACCTGACCCAGTACGACACAGCCCACGGCAAGTTTCCTGGCACGGTCTCGGTCGACGGCGATTACATGGTGGTCAATGGTGACCGTATCCGCGTGCTGGCCAACCGCAATCCTGCTGAGCTGCCTTGGGGTGAGCTGGGCGTAGACGTGGTGCTGGAGTGCACCGGCTTTTTCACGACCAAAGAAAAGGCGTCTGCCCACCTGGCCGGTGGCGCCAAAAAAGTGGTCATCTCGGCCCCTGGTGGCAAGGATGTCGACGCCACGGTCGTCTATGGCGTGAACCAAGGGGTTCTGAAGGCCAGCGATACGGTCATTTCCAACGCTTCTTGTACGACCAACTGTCTGGCCCCCGTGGCCAAGGT